>NZ_JAEKNT010000319.1 GCF_016406725.1 Sphaerochaeta sp. S2
ACCAAACTCTTATGAATCTCCTTACAAAGTAGGCCGATTACTTTTACATAATCTTTCTTTTGAGTAAACAATAATACTTTCATACGTACCCCTATCTAAACAATATGTCTCACACCAATTCATACTCTATTTAGATTATTCCCGTATTATAAATTACCCTAGTTTACTCCTTTCAAACACTTCACGACCAGAGACCATTAAAATCTCCTTGATATATACTTCAACAATTTTCCCCGATTCCTGAAGTCTGTCATCTGATTTTAGAAGCTTTAGTAAGTCATAAACATTATGTTTCTTCACTTTTATCGTTCGTCTTGGGTAAATATAACGCATCCCTTTTCTGACGATACTTATCTCTAAGGCAGGATGATTCGGGTACATATACAGTGATAGTTCATCATTCCTGGTAAACATTTTAAAGCCAATCCCATTTTGGATTTTTCTAACCTCTAAAGGATATCTTATTGAAAGATCTTCTCTTTGTATTTTATAAAGAACATCATAAAATTCATCTAGAGGCCATTTTTTCAAATTTAAAGCCATCTCTTTCTCCTTAACTATGTTTATTATTATAGCAAGAAGGGCATAAAAAAATAGGCTAAGAGTGTATTTAGCCCATATACTGATTATTTAGCCAACTGAGTTTTTTTTGACCACTAAAGGTTTTTTAGCTCCCTATATACTTGATCCGCCCAGGAGATAGCCGCCACATAATGTTCCGGCAATTTCGCCAAATCATAGCGAATATTCACAGCTGCTACTTCAGCTTCATCAAAGACACCTTTCTCATAAGCATAGCAAAGCTTTAAAGCGTCACTATACATGGTTTCCTTACCCAACAAAGAATCCTTTAGTTCATCTCCAATCGGTAAGCTCTCTAACACGGTCTTCATGTCCATCTCCATGATTACATCTAGAATTGACAAAGTACCGATCAGCGATAGTTCCTCCACATGTTTTGCCATGGTGGAATTCTCAGCAATCTTATGAAGAAGGGATGATCGAATCAAGGCATACTTAACCGCTTCACTTGTTTCATAGGTTGAAAGATTCTGAACCATTGCCAAGGATAACCATCTTCTGAAGTTTTTAACACCTAGAACAGCAATCGCCTGTTGAACCGATTTGATCTCATTGACCGGCTTTGAATATGAATTTACCAGCTTTAAAATTTTGTAGGTTAAGGATACATCCAGTAGAATAATCCTTGATAACGCATTAAAATCCGGTTCATCATTGTTTAACTCCGACATAAGGCGAACATACTGTAAGCCACTGGAATCCATTTTTTTATTTCTTTGAACTTTTGGTTTTGCAAAATAAAAACCTTGGAAATAATCGAAACCCAGTTCTAGGGCTTTCTCATACTCTTCTTTACTTTCTACCTTTTCAGCAAGAAGCTTTTTCCCCTTTGCCTTGAACTCCTTTGATTGTTTGATGATACTTTCCTCTGTTGAAGTCTTAAAATCAATTTTTATTAATTCCGCTAAATCAATTATCGCATGATGGGTATAATCTTGATCCACATCATCGACTGCGATCACATAACCTAATGCCTTCAACTTCCTCAGTTCTTTTAAAAACCGATCATCCGGTTCAACACTTTCTAAGATTTCTATGGTGACCTTATCCTTATTCAGTAGCTCTGCTACCCCATGATTGATAAGATGCTTATCAAAATTGATAAAGGCTCTTGAATCACCTACCAATTTATCAATACCAAAATTAAAAAAACTATTAAGTAATAATAACGAAGTGGCCATATTATCTGAGATATTGCCATTGAAAATATTGTTATGATCCTCTCTATAAAGCAATTCATACGCCACTACTTTATAATCTCTATCGAATAT
>NZ_JAEKNT010000320.1 GCF_016406725.1 Sphaerochaeta sp. S2
TCGCTATACAGTGTATACAATAGCCTTGCTTATACCAATTCCTTTGTTGCTTTCTGTATGGCTTAACAATGGAAACAAGACGGTTAACACACTATATCGTTCAATATTGTATGTGCCCACGTTGATATCTGTCGTAGTTGCAGGAACAATTATGCGCTTGTTATTTGCATCCAGCAATAAAAGCATTATAAATACTATTGCCATCGCTTTAGGAGCAGAACCACGACAGTGGCTGCTTGGGGGTCCTACTCAGGCAATGATTTTACTTCTCATTTTAGCACTCTGGCGTTGGGTAGGTGTGAATATCATCTACTTCCTCTCGGGATTGCAGGCAATTCCAGATGAACTCTATGAGGCTGCAGATATTGATGGAGCCTCCCCTTTACAAAAGCTCTGGAGAATTACCATACCATTACTAAAAAGCACGACTATCTTTGTTACCACTATCTCCATTTTTGGTGGACTGGCTATGTTTGAAGAAAGTTATATTCTATGGTCAGGGACAGCTTCACCTAACAATGTAGGCCTAACAATTGTTGGTTATTTATATAAGAAGGGATTCCAAGAGGGTGAGATGGGTATGGCCAGCTCTATTGGTATTGTGCTTCTGGTAATTGTATTCACTATTAGTATATCTTACTTGAAAATATTTGGTTTCTTTAAAACTGAGGACAAGAAATGATAAGTATAAATAAGCATCTATCTCTTAATAAATTCATGAAACATTTAGTTTTAGTAGTATTGTGCTTAGTATATATTGTTCCGCTTTATTCACTATTACTGGCAGCTTTTCGTCCTGGCAGAGATCTTCTTAGATATGGAATAACCTTAAATACTTTGATTCCAACCGGGTTGAACTTAAATACCGTTAAGGGCCTTTATACAATACGAGATGGTATATATTTCATCTGGTTTAAAAACAGTCTGTTGTTACTAGTACTACAAACTAGTTTAGCCCTGTTCTTAAGTTCATTTGTTGCATACGGTCTATCAATATATACTTTTAAAGGTAGAAAAATTGTTACAACTATGGTGATTTTCCTAATGTTGGTACCTATTCAGATACTCATTCTTCCCCTATATAAACTAATGATTACTATCAAATTAATTGATACTTTTTGGGGAGTTATTTTGCCATTAGTAGTATCACCATTTGCCATTTTTTTCTTTAAACAATTCATAGATGGTATTCCTCGTGACTTAGTTGATGCAGGTCGAGTTGATGGATTAAATGAATATGCAATTTTCTTTAAAATTGTTGTACCGATCATGCCCCCTGCCTTTTCTGCAATGGCAATATTTATGTCAATGCAGAGTTGGAATAACTTTCTCTGGCCATTGATTGTGCTGCGTGATGGCCAAAAGTTTACTTTACCCATTGGTTTAAATACTTTGCTAACACCTTACAACAGCGCTTATGACCTTCTGTTGATTGGGGCTCTGGCAGCAACACTACCAATTATCATCATATTCATATTTTTCCAACGCTATTTTATCGCTGGTCTTACCAGCGGTGGGGTAAAAGGTTGATATAACAGGAGAAACCTACGTGAAATGTACAGTACATGCTTCTAAACATTGTGTAATCGGAACAGCAGACAAGCGGTTGTTCAGTTCCTTCGTCGAGCAATTGGGTCGATGTGTATATGGAGGTATCTATGAAAAGGATCATCCACTCTCTGATGAGAATGGACTACGTACTGATGTCATGAAACTCGTCAAGGATCTTGATGTTCCCATGGTTAGATTTCCTGGTGGCAACTATGTATCCAACCATCGTTGGGAAGACTCTGTTGGCCCTATAGAAGAAAGACCAGTACGGCTTGACCTTGCCTGGAAAGCATTGGATCCCAATACATTTGGCATTAAGGAGTTTATGGATTGGTGTCAGAAAGTTGGCACGGAACCAATGATGGCACTCAACCTTGGTACCCGCGGTATTGATGAGGCAAAGGACTTGGTCGAGTACTGTAACCACCCAGGAGGTACTGCATTAAGTGAACTAAGAAAGAGTCATGGATCAGAGGCTCCTTATGATATCAAGATGTGGTGCCTTGGTAATGAAATGGATGGACCTTGGCAAGTTGGACACAAGACAGCCGAGGAGTATGGGCGTCTCGCATCAGAGGTAGGAAAGGCTTTAAAGCTCTATGATCCCAGCCTCGAGCTGGTAGCTTGTGGGTCCAGCAATAGTGATATGCCTACATTCCCCGCATGGGAAGAGACCGTACTTGAGCATACATGGGATATTGCTGACTACCTGTCGCTACATATGTACTTCAGAAATGATGAGAATGATGCAGAGACATTCCTTGCTTCAAGTAAGAGAATGGATGAATTCATAGAAACTGTCGTACATGTATGTGATTACGTGCAAGCAAAAAAACGCTCTTCAAAAACCATGTATCTCTCATTTGATGAATGGAATGTTTGGTTTCATTCCAATGAGCAGGACAAAGCAGAACCTGACTGGAAAGTTGGGAAACATCTGCTGGAAGATATATATACCTTTGAGGACGCTTTGGTGGTTGGGTGTCTACTCAACAGTTTGCTTAAACACTGTGATCGGGTGAAGGTTGCATGTCTTGCCCAGTTAGTGAATGTGATTGCACCAATCATGACCGAAGATGGGGGACCAAGTTGGGCTCAAACCATCTACTGGCCGTTCTATTATGCATCAAAGTATGGTAGGGGAGAGGTACTGGATATCAGATTGGATGTGCCAACCTATGAAAACCATCGTTATGGAGAGGTACCCTATGCAGATGCAGTGCTTATATATCATGAGGAAGAACAGGAACTTGACCTATTCGTGGTAAACAGGAGTCTGAATGAAGAACTGACTCTGAATCTTGATACGGTAGGGTTTGGGCAACAACTAAATCTTATCGAGCACATCGTTCTACACCATCCAGATTTGAAAGCTAGCAACAATATGGATAACCCAGATAGAATTAGACCTGTTCAAAATAAGGTGGAAAAGGACCAGTATCTTGCACCAAAACAATCATGGAACTTGCTAAGGTTTTCTCTTTCATAATAATTTGAATAGCCTTACAGACTTGAAACAAGCTGCTTCTAGTAATCATGACAATCGTGAATTTCACCGGTTGCGCTATTCTTGTAGGTTTCTATCCTGGTTTGCTCGTTCATGGGATAGAAGCCACTGCTTCTTATCCAATCCACCTGCATACCCTGTGAGTGATCCCTGCTTGCCGATAACCCGGTGGCAGGGAATAATAATGCTGATGGGATTCTTGTTGTTTGCCATCCCCACAGCACGTACAGCCTTAGGATTGCCGATGGCAATTGCAATATCCTGGTAACTGACCACAGTCGCATAGGGTATCGTACAAAGAGCTTCCCAAACTGTTTTCTGGAAGGCAGTACCCTGCAGTTCAAAGGGAACCGTGAATTGCTGTAATTTTCCGTTGAAGTATGCATCCAATTGTTGCATCGCCATATCAAGGACAGGACTACTTTCTTGTTCTTCTCTTATTTCTGAAATGAAGGAAACCCCCAGCAATGCATCCTGATTACTTGTAAGGTACAAGGTTCCAATGGGGCTTTCATAAGTGGTGAATGATAGGTTGCTCATAGTATAAGCGTATTGAGAATAAGGGGGAGAAGCAAGGCTCCACCCCCTTATCAGGTAAAATTACGCAATAACCCGTACCCGTTCCTCACTAGGAAGGAAATCCTTATCTCCTGGATCCTTTTCGATTGATCCAAAAGGCATTTGGGCGATCAGGGACCAGGAAGAGGGGAGGTCGAAATGTGCATGTACTTCTTCCTCAATGAGATTCCCATAGTGCTGCAAGCTGGCACCAACTCCAAGTTCAGCGAGAACCGTCCAGACAGAGAATTGTGCCATACCTGTTCCATGATGACTCCAGAGCGCGAAATTCTCGCTGTAGAGTGGCATCTGCTCCTGAAGACTACGGATGGTTGCCATCTCTTCAAAGAACATAATGGTTCCCGAAGCTGCCTTGAATCCGGCAATTTTCTCTTCCGTCTGCTTTTTCTGCTCAGGGTCGTCTATCATCGCAATAAGTTTGGAGAGGATTAGATCCCAAAGCCAATCATGCTTGTCACCATACAGGATGACTGCTCTACTCGTTTGTGAGTTGAATGCAGATGGAGCATATTTGATTACTCCACGAACAGCATCCTCCAGTGTAGATTTCATCACGGGAAGTCCTTTTCCCAGATTGTAGATTGTGCGTCTTTTTTTCATGCTATTGATAATGGTGTTTTCCATGTAAATATTCTCCTTGACCTCAATATAGTTGTTATCAATATAAATGTAAAGGCCCCTTCGCATATTCTTGTAAGATGTTTGAATTGGGTATATTCTGGGCAGACTATGATACACGACACGATTGACCAACTCACTTTCTATGCGCCGGCAATACCACATCTTCAACAAGTGGCACTGCTCGATACTGCAGGTACTTCAATTGAAGGAATGCAAGTAAAGTTCTCTCAATACATTACAGCTCCCTTTGGAGGTACCTTCATGGTACATCCTACAAAGGTGTGTGTATTGCTCACCTTGCAGGGTAGTGAGTTGCTTGTTACTACATACAGGAGAAAGGATCAGGAAGGGTCGAAGGATGAGAATGGATTCATATCCATCCCAGACAGTCAGGTTACCGATGTTATTCGATCTGAGGAAGGAACCTTTACCGTTTTTATGCCGGGAGAGCCTTTCTCCTATGGGATACAGGGAGAAGAAGGTCCCACGAAAGTAAAACATCTGCTAATTGTTCTGGATGAGAGTTGATAGGCTTTACAAATGTGTAGTAATATCGTACGAATACTATGTGTATGACTGAGAGGAGCATAGGATGACAGGAGATCAACAGGTACATATCGGAAATAGCCTTATCGGACGCGGTCTACCAGTACTTGTGCAAACGATGTATGACAGTGCAATTCCCCATGAAATAGAAGCATTGGAGGAGTTGATTCGCAGGATTGGGAAACTCAACGCAATGGGATGCGATGTTATTCGCTTCTCATACCCTTCTTCTGAGGATCATGATGCGTTTAGGTATCTTTGTGAAAAGAGTCCAATTCCCGTTGTTGCCGATATACATTTTGACTACAAACTAGCATTGGATGCACTATCATGTGGAGCACACAAGATTAGGATCAATCCAGGTAATATCGGCGCAAAATGGAAAGTTGAAGAGGTGGTGAAGAGCGCAAAGGATCAAGGCAGGGCCATTCGTATAGGCCTGAATAGTGGATCCTTACCACGTGGAAACGATTCTGCGGAAGTACTGATGACCAATACTGCTCTTGAGTACCTATCTTGGTTCGAGCAATGGGGCTTTAGCAACACCGTGGTCTCCTTAAAGGCGAGTGACACAGAGCTTACCATGAAAGCTAATCGTCTGTTTGCTTCCCAGAGTCCCTATCCACTGCATCTTGGAGTTACCGAGGCTGGGTCGGTGATATCTGCAGTTACTCGCTCTACATGGGCATTGGGGCAACTTCTCAGCGAGGGGATTGGAAACACCCTTCGTATCAGCATAACCGGTGATATTGAGAGCGAAGTACAGGCAGGTGTTGAACTGCTGAGAACCTTGGGGATGAGAAAGAAAGGCATCAGGATTGTAAGCTGCCCTCGTTGTGGCAGGCATAGTTTTGATTCCCAGGGATTTTTGGCATCCGTAGAACAAGAACTCCTCACCATTGACAAGGATCTGACCGTTGCCATCATGGGTTGTCAGGTCAATGGCCCTGGTGAAGCTAAAGCAGCCGATTTGGCCATAACTGGTCTTGGCAATAGTATATTTCTCTATGAAAAAGGGAAATTGGTGAAAAAAGTAACGCAGCAGGAAGCAAAAGCTGCTTTGTTGGAAGCGATAGAACATGCATAATACGTTGATAATCAAGGGTGCCAGGGAGCACAACCTGAAAAACATCGACCTGGAGTTGAAGAA
>NZ_JAEKNT010000321.1 GCF_016406725.1 Sphaerochaeta sp. S2
GCTATGATCAACCTTGATCATCTGTTACAGGCAGGAGTGACCGCACAGCAGACCATACAACTGTTCGATCTGTTCTTTGGGTATGAGACCAACTCCATCGAGGAAGCATATCTCCATAATGACCCGCCTAAGAAAGGGTATCTACAAGCAGGGTGGTACGGCATTGATGCAAACAAGGGAGATTTGGGTTGCATCAATGAGTTGTTTGTGAAGGATGAAAGCCTTGCCTATCTGTATGGGCGATATACCACCATGGTGGAAACAGCACGTATGTACAAGAAGGACAAGGATGTGCGCAAACGCTTGGAATCCTTGATCCAGAAAATCTCTTGTGGGAGTATGTATCTCTGTGATGCCAATGCACCAATGCTGCGTTCATCGGTCAGAAAATTATTCTGGCGGTACATCAGTGAAGCGGATAGTGTGCTCACTGCACTCAAGGACTACAGCTATCCTGTGAACAATGACTTTGACCACGATGCCTTGAGTGAATATCTGTTCTTTGGCAAGTACTTGAGTTGTGTGGTTGATCCGAAAGGAGGATCCCTTTCAGAACTTACCTATTTGCCTTCTTTGTATAATTATGGGGATACCTTCAGTCCACTTTCACAGTTTGGTAGTTCCAGTGGCAATCATCACCAGCTTCCTCCCGGTCAAAAACAGCGATTGTTCAGTGATGTTTTTCTGAGAGAAAACTTTGTCATGGACGAATATACCAAGTTGGATGAAAAGAATTGCTTGGCTATGGGAAGCCAGGTCTATAATCTTGAGGGAGTAGACCGTAGGAATACCGAGTATCTGGCTACCTGCACGACTGGTGACAGTCCAATCATCGGTGGAAGCTTGCAAATAGCAAAACATTTCAAGCTAAGACAGAATACCATTTTGGTAGATATAACGCTCACCAACATCGGGGAGGAACCAATAAGCTGTATCTATGGCTGTGAGATCCCTCTCTCGATTGACTCACATGGTCTTCCCATTTCCTTTATCCAGTTGGAAAACAAGAAAAATCTGACATGGCAAGAGAAAGAAGTGGTTCTTGAGCAAGTCAAATCGCTGAGAATCTATGATGAACCCAATAGCACTTCCCTGACCTTGGTAGGCGATACCCGCTTTACCTTGCTCAAGGAAGATTATACTATTGAAAGCGAAACAGTCCTTGGGAATGAATCGCTCTACCAGCACACCCTGTTCATGGCCTCATGGCCGATTGTATTGGCTAGTGGTGGAGAAAAGAATATTACCTTGGGTCTACGTGTTGAACGAAAATAGGAGTACACAGATGTTTTTCCAGAATAAATCACAGTTTGAATCAGTAAAAGAAGAAGCCTACACCGTATGGAGGCGTCTTTGACCCGCAAGGGATGGAAAAGAAGATAGCAGAACTCGAGGCAAAAACACTTGAACCGGGATTCTGGGATGATCCAAACAATGCACAGGCTCTGTTCACAGAACTCAACAGTTCGAAGGATACCTACAATACCTGGAAAGAGTTGATCGATAAAATGGATGAAATGAGCGAGCTCATGGAAATCTATGCAGATGAACCGGATAATGCCGAAGAAGAAGCTGAGATCAACGAGCAAATTGAGACCATGCTTGCCACCTACCAAAAACTACGGGTCAAGACCTTGCTTGATGGTAAGTTCGACAAAAATGACTGCTTTCTCACCATTCATGCAGGAGCAGGTGGAACTGAAGCCAGTGACTGGGCCAATATGTTGATGCGCATGTACCTCCGGTATTGCGAGCGTAGCGGTTTTAAAAGCCAGATACTTGATCTCCAGGAGGATGAGGGTGGTATCAAGAGTGCGACCATCAAGGTTTCCGGACCATATACCTTTGGGTATCTGAAAGGAGAGGCTGGTGTCCACCGTTTGGTACGTATCAGTCCTTTTGATTCCCAGAAGCGCCGGCATACATCGTTTACCAGTGTCTATGCATCCCCGGTGATCGATGACACCATCGAGATTGACCTGAAGCCTGAGGATTATCGTCTTGATACCTATCGGGCCGGTGGGGCTGGTGGTCAGCATGTCAACAAGACCGACAGTGCTGTAAGAATAACCCACTATGCCACAGGAATTGTCGTACAGTGTCAGAATGAGCGAAGCCAGGTGATGAACAAAGATGTCGCTTTCAAGATGCTCAAGAGTCGTCTATACGAGTATTACCGTGAAGAAAAAGAGAAAGAACACCAAAAGGATGCCATAGAGAAGAAAGAAATTACCTGGGGAAGCCAGATTCGTTCCTATGTGTTCCAGCCTTATACCATGGTCAAGGACCATCGCACAGGGGCGACCATTGGCAATATCCAGGCAGTCATGGATGGGGAAATCGAACCCCTCATCGAAAGTTATTTGCAATGGGGGCAGAAGGAGGAGTAGGGCATGGGCAAAAACATGGCCCTTCGTACAGTATGTATTGTGCTGTTTCTTCTCTGCGCCTCAACGCTTGCTGCTCAAGAGGGTACGATGTCTTTTTCTGTCGGCATTGTTCCTCTTGATGCCAGGCTCGATACACTCACTGAGATGGTTGAAAATGTAGCAAAACGCTATGGAAGCCAGATCTTTCTTGATGAAGATGAGAAAACGCTTCTCTTGGATCAATGGGAAAAAGAAGCTCAGGCACAAAGGAATAGTGAGCTTGGTAAAGTCTATGCTTCCCATGACCAAGAGAAATTACAACAGGTATTGGATGCAGAACAACCAGCACCACCTCTTGAATTTGATTCCCTCCCGGTAACATACCACCTTGCACAATTTGATCAGGATCTTGCAAACGCATTAGAGGCAAGCGATGATGCCCTTGCCTGGTTCTGTTCCAAAAACACGTATGATGCATTGTTGTTGCTTGCCTCAGAAGAGCTCGCAGGATTTCAGCGTATACGGATTCAGTATTATCATCCTAAGTTGACAGAGAAGAAAACACTCTCTGACACATTGGTACAGAACTCCTACTTCCAACCATTGGAAGAGCCATTGGAGAAAGCTATATTCGCCCTTGCAAGCAAAGGAAATCTCGGGATTGTTACCCTCAACGATATCCCTCCCGGGCTAGCCGTCTCCATTGATGGGAAGCCAACAGAGCTCCTCGATACTACGCTTATCCTACCGCCAGGACCTCATATACTTGGTTTGAATGCTCCTGGCTACCAGCCGGTGGAGATGGAGATCGTGAGTAAGGCTGATGTCATTCAGCCTTTTCAGTTCTCGTTTGAGGAAGTAACGTTTCCTTCCCTGGTAGTGCATAGTGAAACAGCCAAGGTAAACTGGTTCCTCGATGGAAAACCATTGACAGAGCAACTTTCCATCTCCCTTTCTGATCCCACATATCCAATGGTACTTACCCTGAGTGGGGAAGGCTTTGCCCAGAGGGTCGTTCATCTTGACAGCCCCCCTTACCAGGAGTTGACAGTTACGCTGAATGCAAAGGAACTTGCTTATCCTTCCCTGCGCGATGATGCACAGAAGGACTTCTATAAACGGCTGAGAAATACTATTCTGTGGTTCGGAACCTATATCGGGTGTACCGTCTTGAGCCAAATGTATGCGACTGACAATCCTCTTTGGCAAGTAGGCTTGGTTGGAACCAGTTCGTTGGCACTGGTAAGCTCGATTGCAATGGCTGCGGATTTTCTCTCCTATGAATCCATGGCTGATGCAGGTATCTGAATATGATGAGGAGCATTGTATGTTGAAAGGTTTTGGGGCAAAGCTGAAAGCCCTGTTTGGAATCAATACGTTTGATGAGTCGTACTTTGAGCAGCTTGAAGATTTTCTTATTGAGGGTGATTTGGGAGCCAAACTGGCTTTTACCATCAGCGATGAGGTAAGGAAACGGGCGAAAAGCGAAAAATCGAAAACTACCCAAGATTTGCAGTTGTTGGTGAAGAATCACCTGCATGAAAAGATCGAAGCTTTCCAACCTGCCCTCGAACCAGGGAAACTTACGGTTTTCCTTGTGTTGGGAGTCAATGGGGTTGGCAAAACCACCACCATTGCAAAACTTGCAAACATGTACAAGAAGCAGGGAAAACAGGTTTTGCTTGCTGCAGCTGACACATTCCGTGCTGCTGCCATAGATCAGCTTGAAGTACATGCTCAGAGGCTTGGTTGCAGGATAGTTAAGCAGAAAAGCGGCAGTGACCCAGGCTCGGTTGTCTTTGATGCGATTACCTCTGCCCAGGCAAGAGGTGAGGACCTGGTCTTGGTTGATACAGCCGGGAGAATGCACAACAAGGAAAATTTGCTAAGGGAACTCTCAAAGATTGACAAGATTGTAAAGGGAAGGGGCATTGATGATGTCCACTACAAGAAATTCCTCGTTATTGACAGCACTACCGGTCAAAACGGGATCAGCCAGGCTGAACTCTTCAACCAGGCAGTAAAGCTCGATGGTCTGATCCTCTCCAAATATGACAGTCTGGCAAAAGGTGGAGCCTTGGTTCAGATCGGTGAAAAGTTTGGTATTCCTGTTTCATTCGTGGGTACCGGTGAGACATACCAGGATATCAAAGCCTTTGACAAGGAAGACTTCCTTAACACACTGGTAGGTCTCACAGATTAAGATGAAACACCTCATCTCCAGCGCAACCATGTTTCTCTGTTTCTCGGTGCTGTTTGCTTCAACATTGGTGCAATCAAACAGCATCGCACAGGAGCGTGGTTCGTTTTCGGGAGAATCCCCTTACCACCTTTCCCTCACAGATGAGAACAGGGAACTCTGGGGACCTGGTGGCATGATCTGGAAAGAGACCATTTCCAATGATGATGGTAATAGAATTGTGTCCAGGTCCTCTTCTGATGGAAAGGTTCTTGTTTCCCGTGTTTTCAGGGATGGCTTGTTGCGCGAAGAGCAAATCGGGTCCAACTCACATGCATACTACTATGGAGAGGATGGAAAGCTTGAGAGAGTTACCTCCTATCAGGATGGCTCCTTTCAGGAGGCACAGCTTTTCACCTACTCGGCATCGAATGGAGGTTTGCTTGCAGTTGTGACTGTGAAGGGAGAAGCTAGCTCAATACGTTATTTCAATCAGGAAGGTAAGCAACACTCCTTTACCTATGCAGATACCCAGGGAGGACAGACGTTCCTTACCATTCAGGGAAGTACCGTTGTAAAACCTTTTTCATCAGAATCAGAGGATACACAACTGGATGTGGTTGTCGAAGAGACAGGTTCATTCACGGTTGAACGTACACTACCGGACGGTAGTGTGGTGCAAGAGCGCTATGATGAACAGGGTTTATTGGTTCTGAAGAAAAATCCTTCCAGTGAGACTGAATACCGGTATAATGAAGAGAACGAACTGGTCAGTGAACACACTATCAGAAATGATGGAAGTGAAGTGGTGAGCAGCTATGAGAAGGGAGAAATAGCGATGGTTGAAGAGAAGGAAGCAGGTCGCACCACCAGCATCTTGCATTTCCTTGATGATGGGAAGCGGGTCCAGACGCTCTATAGTGAAGGACGTCCGTATTGTGATATCACCTATGCTCCAGGTGGAAAGAGAATTCTTTCCATCTCATACCGGTAATCATGCGTTTGTTGTTGCGCCTTGCCACCCGCTATGCCTTCTCCAGGCAGAATCGGCATCGCGGGACAAGTGTGCGTATTTCCCTCGGTCTGGCTCTCTGTCTCTTTGCCATCGTAGCAGTGCTTTCATTTATGCAAGCCCTACAGCGGAACCAGTTCGAGGATATCAGGACCTTTGAGTCATTCGATCTTCAGATAGACCTGGAGAGCAATGATTACATTGCAGCCGATGAGGCTGCAACCCTGATCGAGGAATTGGGCTCTGTCCAGCATGCCTTTGTGTATGTAGATATTCCTGTCATTGCCCAGGGAACTGATGGGTCGACCATTGCTGGTCGCCTTAGGGGTATTGATGGGGAGGGAAGATTTCTTTCCAATCTAAACAGCTATCGTGGATTCCTGTTTCAGGAAGGGCAGATTGCGGTTTCCTACTCAAATACACGTTCCATCGATATGGGTGAAACCCTTACCCTTACATTCCTGAAAAAAGGCAAGCAAGCAACAGTGGTTCCTTCCAGAAAGGAACTTGAGGTGGGAGCCGTCTACTATACAACCAGCTATGATTTTGATCACTCCACCTTCCTCTGTGATGTAGAGACCCTACTTGCCCTGCAAGGTGATGTTCCTTTGAAGATTGGGGTATTCACCACCCACGACGTCAAGGAAGTGAAAGCTGAAATCATGCAATTGGGCTTTACCAATACAAGCACCTGGATGGAGATAAATGCTTCCCTGTATGGTGCAATGGAACTTGAACAGAAGATGATGGCACTTATGCTCTTTCTGATGGTGTTGGTCATACTGGTACATATCAGGAACAGTTCCAGAAGATTGTTGCTCGCAAAGCAAACTGAGATAGCCATGCTCCGTACCATCGGGCTTACCAAGGCAAAGGTACAAGCCCTGTTTGTGTTGCAGGCGGTGGTAGTGGCAGTCATTGGAAGCTTGGTGGGCGTTGTTCTCTCTTATGCAGGTATTGCCATCTACCCAACCCTTTCTTCCTATGTCTACAGGTCGATGGGTGTTCATCTGGAACTTGAGATCAGGAGTTTGGAACTTCTGGTGTTGTTTATTGTCATTGTTGTCTTCAGCCTCATTGCGTCCTTCCATGGGACCCATAAGATCCTGAAGGCAGATATCATGGAGATGTTTACGCATGATGAAGTCAACTGAGGTACTTACCCTAGAACAAGTCTCAAAGAGTTTTCCCGCAACCCTTAGGGGAGGAGAGCCCATCCAGATATTGGAAGGGGTATCTCTCACCTTGAATCGTGCAACAAGTATTGCGATCACCGGGAGAAGTGGGAGTGGGAAGTCGACCCTGTTGCAGGTCAGTGCAGGGTTGCTCTCAGCAGACAGTGGAAGTATCCGGTTTGAAGGTAAGGAGATTCCCTGCCTCGATGATGAACACCTCAGTCGGCTGAGGAGCCGTTCTATGGGCTTCATCTTTCAGAGCAGTCTGCTTCTGGATGATTTTACAGCCCTTGAGAATGTGCAGATCTCGGCCATGATTGCGGGGTACAGTGAGAGAGATGCCTCACGTAAGGCCTTGGCAATGCTTGAACTGGTTGGTATGCAGGACAGACTTGGACATACCAGCGACCAACTTTCCGGAGGGGAGCGCCAACGAGTCGCCATTGCAAGGGCTCTGGTGAATGAACCTTCCCTGATTTTTGCCGATGAACCAACAGGTTCATTGGATGAGAGAAATGCTGCACTGGTTGAAGATCTTCTCTTTTCATTGGTCGCTGAGAGGGAAGTAGCCCTGATGTTGATCACACACAATCTTGCCTTTGCAAGTCGGTGCAATACCGTTTATCGACTCCATAACAGGAATGTGGAGGTGCGCTCTTGAAGCAAGGACTTCTACGTCTTCTGGTACTGAGAAAGCTCGGGTACAAAGGAAGCAGAGCAGCAAGAAAACGAATACTCTTTAATCTCGTTTTGATCACACTGGTAGTTGGAGCATTGGTCTTTGCACAGATCTTTGTGGTATCCATGAGTAAGGGGATTGCTGATAAATACGCACTATTGGGTAATGGCCATCTGCAAGTGCATGAGGATTCCACACGTGATTTGCCCGAGAAGGACGGTGTGCTGGATGTACAGTTGGTTTCTCAAAGCTATGCCCTGATCTATAGCCCAGAAGGAAACAAGATGGTCAGACTCAAGGGTGTTGAGGACGGATATTTCAACGAACTGAGAACCTCACAGATTACCTTGATGGATGGAATTCCCAAGGAGAGTACCACGCTGGAACAGGTACTGCTCAGCACCACCTTGGCTGATGAGCTCCAGGTGGGAATTGGCGACCGGGTTGCCTTGATGTTGGTAGGTGACGATGGGATCCGTCCACAATTCTGTGTAGTGGGCAATCTCTATGATTCAGGATATCGGGAACTTGATGCTAATCTTGCCTTTTGTGACTATAACCTGATCCATCGTCTGTTCAAGGGCAGTGAGGAGACCTACCATGAATTGTTGGTAACCCAGGAGAGGATTGAACCCTTGAAGCAGGAATATCAGGATGATGGTTTTATGGTAACTTCGTGGGATGAGGAGAATTTCACCATTGCTACAAACCTTAATACAAGCAGGCAGGCTGTGTTGGGTGTTATGGTGGCTGTTGCAATGCTCTGTGGCTATTTCATCAGCGAACTAAGCAGGGAACTTGTTGAGGATGACAAACATCAGATCGCTATGCTTACCTTGCTTGGAGCACGCCACAGCTTGATCCGCAGTGTCTATTTCTACACGGTCATGATGGTGACGATTCTCTCCATGATAGGGGGAACCTTGCTGGGTATTGTGATGTCAAGCAATCTTTCCCCATTGCTTAGTGCGGTCGCCGACCGTTCAATCCCCTCGCTTTCCTACTATCTTTTGGATTTTAGTGTGGTCTATCCTCTGGGAGATATCCTCGTCATTGTACTGGTTCTGCTTCTGGTAAGTGTGGTATCAGTACAGTTTAGTTTACGACGGGTAAAACGAATTGAACCTTTAAGCTGTACACACTTTGATTAACCGGTGTTTTTCAGTATACTTGCTCTATGAATTTTGAAGTGTTTGTACTCGGGACCAGCGGCATGATGCCCCTTCCCAATAGGTTTCTTACCAGTGCCATGGTTCGTCGTGACGGCGAACTCTTTCTCTTCGATTGTGGGGAAGGTACGCAGGTCTCCCTGAAAATGCTGAATTTGAAGTGGAAAAAGATTCATTCCATTTTCATAAGCCATATGCATGCAGACCACGTGACCGGACTCCCGGGGATACTTATGCTTTCCAGTCAGGTTGACCGCGATGAGCCACTGACGCTTTATGGCCCCCCCAAACTCAAGGAGTATGTGGATGCCAATCGAAGAATCCTTGATATGTATATCAACTATGAGATCATAGTAAAGACGGTTGAACCAGGTATTATCCTGGAGACTGATGACTTTATCGTACGTGCTTTCAGGCTCAATCATACCAAACCCTGTCTGGGATATGTCATGCAGGAGAAAGACCGTCCAGGGGAGTTCCATCCAGAGAAAGCACAGGAACTGGGAATACCGGTAGGCCCGCTCTGGGGAAAATTGCAAAGAGGGGAGACTGTCACCCTGAGTGATGGTAGAGTAATCACCAGTACGGATGTGATGGGAGAGAAGCGTGGGGGTAGGAAATTCAGTTATGTCACTGACTCCCTGTATCTTCCTTCCATTGCCAAGGAAGTAGAGCATAGTGATCTTCTGCTTTGTGAGGGGATGTTTACGTCCGATATGGAAGAGACAGCATATGAGAAAAAGCACATGACTGCCGGCCAAGCTGCCCAGATTGCAAAAGATGCAGAGGTGGCCAAGCTTGGTCTGCTCCATTACAGTCCACGATACGGGGACAGAGAACTACGATTCTTGCTTAAGGATGCCCGAAAAATCTTCCCTGATACAATACTGACCAAGGATAGGATGAGTTTTGAGATTCCTTTAAAGGATTAGTTATCTTCCCAGTTGCTGCTGCAGGCACTCTGTGCTTCATGCAGTAATTGTTCCTTGTCAACAATTCTTCCATTCCGTGATGCAAATCCCAGTTGCAATGAAGAACCTGAGAACTCTTTCTGGCAACTCTCGATGATAGAGAGGGTGAATGAGCGTGCCTCATCACCATTGTAGAAGGGGAGGACCATGGCAATTTTCCCGCCTTCAAGCGTGAAGCTGTAGGCAAGTTCCCCGCTAAGCATCATCAGTTTGTTTGCAATAAGGGAAGCAGGACCTTCGGTGACTTCAATCATGACCAGGGTAAGGTCATAATCCATCTCCTTGGAGTTGTTCAATTCCATTTCCAAGATCGTGTCAAAGTCTGTATTGTAGGTGATATTCTCAGCAACGGGCTCAGCAATCTTTTCCTCTGCCCCCACTGTTTCCTGTTCCGGTTCCGCCATTTCAAAGCGTTTGACCATTGCCTCCTCTTCCCTGGGTACCATTGGCTCTACGGAAGCAACTGCCTGAGGCTTCAGCTCCTCTTCTTCAATGGTATCCTGTATCTGGGAAGTGTTTTGCTGCACTCTCTGTTGGCTGAGCAATAACTCGTCACTGTGAAGGTGGCTGGGGTCATCACCGGGAAGGGTGTAGAATGGTTTGTCATACGCATTGGGAGGAAGTTTGTCAACTTGGTCTGCATACTCCTCATCTCTCCTTCGGGCGATCATAACACCAACCTCAATCATGACAAGGCCGAGAAGGATGGGAAACAACTTTACCAATATGTCATAAATTTGCTGTTGATTGACATCATAGAGTGGTAACAGATACCGTGAAGCAAGATAGAGGCCGGCCAAGAGAATAAATACGGTAAGGAACAGGCTCAGAAAAATCTGACGTCCATAGTGTTTGTTTTCAGACATTGCCACCTCCATGCAAACTTTACACCAGTATTAATGGTATAGTATCATACTTAGTATAGTGTATTGAAGGATGGCATGACAAGAAAAATTCCGCTACTATTCGCTTTCAGCCTAGTTTTTACCTTTTCCTTGCTCATGACAGTATTTGGCATCGGGGGAATTCTGCACAATCGTGCCTTGAAAACTGAAATATCGAGACTTTCCTATGAACAGACAGTGCTCTCAATACAGGTAGACTCACTGAAGCGGCAGAGAGATGAGGCGAGCAGTGAAGATGCCCTAAAGGATGCTGCCTTCAAGCTGTCTCTTATAAACATCGGAGGCTGTCGAAGAATTAGAGGGTTGGGAAT
>NZ_JAEKNT010000322.1 GCF_016406725.1 Sphaerochaeta sp. S2
CTTTCTGACCTTCTGCGAACAGTGAAGTCGCAACCAACAGTACCAGAAGGATAACAAGAATTCTGTTTTTCTTCATACAAAACTCTCCTTTTATTTTTTTATGGCATAAGCCATAAAATTACTTATATGTTGTATGACGTCCTATAAGTTAGAAGACTCATACAAGGTATTTCAATCGTCAGCTTCATCTGTCAGGAAAACCTACAGCTCAGCTAACTCTGAAATCCGGTCCACAGTCTTGGCCACATGCTCTCGCATCAGCCTGGCTGCCTCTTCCCTATTATGTACCCTTAATGCTTCGAGGATGACGCGGTGATAGTATCTACCGTCATGCATACCCAAATGAGTGACAATGGACTCCATGCTTGCATTCATCAAATCCTGCATGAAAAGAGCCACATTGATCAGCATGTTGTTCTTCGTTGCTTTTGCGATAGCCATATGGAACTGGATATCATCATGGGCAAATACCTTTATATCAGTGGTATTTTGCTCCATTCGGACAACAATTGCCTCAAGTGCGTCACATTCCTCTTTCGTGATTCTCGTAGCGGCCATCTCCGTTGCCCCTACTTCCATTACCATCCTGTACTCAAGAATCTCCTGCAAGGAGTTCTTATCGATCATGAACATGGGAAACATCATGTCACGGTAATTCTCACTGGTCACTCTTCTGATGAAGGACCCTTCCCCGTGGCGTGTCTCTACGATTCCCAAGGCCTTGAGCTTCTGCATCGCCTCACGAATGCTGATGCGGCTCACTCCAAATTCTTGCCTCATTTCATTTTCGGAAGGAAGCTTTGCGCCCTCCTTCCATTTATTGCTCTTGATCTGGGCAAGTAACTGTTCATACACTTGGTTGGATATCTTCTCTTGTCTCACAATTTTCGTTGAATTTTGTTGCGGCATTAAAAGCTCCCCCCCAAGTCAGTACCACTGATAGGTTATCATACAAGTATTATATGTCAATCATTTTTTTACACTATTTTATTATAGTGTAGATATATCGATATATGAATATCGAGTGAAGGATTTTTATCATACTTCTCCTCAACGCCTTCAGCTCACTTTATTCTTTGACTTACCAAGAAAAAGCAGAACCAGAAATATGATCAAGATGACCACGAAGATGGCCAGCATTCCTTGTCCCATCAATGTGAGGGATTTTGAAAAAATTGACTGCATACGCCTCCTCCTACAACAATCCTGGGACCAACCCCAGGATGACTCCGCCGGCGATGACTGAAGCAATCTGCCCCGCGACATTTGCCCCTACCGCATGCATCAGTAGATGGTTCTGCGGATCTGCTTGCTGACCAAGCCGCTGAATGACCCTTGCCGACATGGGGAAGGCAGAAATACCGGCAGCTCCAACCATCGGGTTGACCTTCTGCTTCACGAACAAGTTCAAGACCTTTGCAAAGACAACCCCTGCAATGGTATCAAAGATGAAGGCAAGCAAACCGAGGCCCATGATCATAATGGTCTGGATAGTAACAAACGATTCTGCTTTCATCGTGGATGCAATCGTGATACCGAGTAGCAAAGTAATAAGATTTACCAAGACGGTTTGCGCAGCGGTAGAAAGCGTATCCAGGACGGTACACTCCCTGATCAGGTTACCGAACATCAGCATCCCTACCAAGGAAACAGAAGCTGGGGCTACATATCCAGCTACCACGGTCACGATGATCGGAAAGAGAATCTTTGCCCGCTTCGATACTGAGCGGGGATTGTACGGCATCTTGATCATCCGCTCTTTCTTGGTGGTCACCAACTTGATGGCAAACGGCTGAATGATAGGCACCAAGGCCATATACGAATACGCTGCAATGGCGATCGGGCCTACATACTTGCTTCCAAGAACCTGGGAGACCAGGATTGATGTGGGTCCGTCAGCAGCCCCTATAATGCCTATCGATGCAGCATCAATCAAACTGAACCCAAGCAATGTTGCCACACTGATAGTGGCAAAGATACCCCACTGGGCAGCTGCACCAAAAAGGATCAGCTTTGGATTGGCCAAGAGAGGGCCGAAGTCAATCATCGCCCCGATACCGATGAATAGCAGCAGGGGCAACGCCTCTGCAGATTCTATCCCCAGCTCAAAGAGCCAGTCAAGAATACCCGGTACCTCCCCGATTCCTTCCATCATCTGCGTGATGGCTCCAGAGAACGGCAAGTTGACCAAGATGGCACCAAAGCCCATGGGAAGCAAGAGCGAGGGCTCGAGTTTCTTTGCAATCGCAAGATAGATAAGAAAACTTCCCACACCAAACATTACCAGTTGCTTCCACGTGGTGTTAAGAAGCCCTTCCAGCAAGAAGTCCATAGAGAACCTCCGGGGAAAAAGAATAGGGGGAGAAGTTGACTTCGCACTAGGGCAATGAAGCTCCCCCAACGTTGTTAATCATAGAGGGCTTATAGTCCGAGGTCAAATGATAATTCTAGAAGATTTGGATCTTATTCTAGGGAAAGTGCCATACATATGTATTGAAACCAAATTTCCCTACTTCTATAGTACTGACATGTACACTCCAATACAGTTAACAAACAAGGACATACCTGCGATACGTACCTACATAGCAGAAGAGAAAGAGATGAATCTCTTCATTGAAGGAGACATCGAACAGTACGGATTGGAAACAGAAACTGTTTCCCTCTGGGCTTTTGGTGAGGATTGGGATTGCCTGTTGCTCAGGTACTACTCCAATTTTATCATCTCCAGCAACAAGGATCAGTTTGATGCAAAAGCTGTGGCTGATTTCTTGCAAGGCCAGGAGATCCAATGCATCAGTGCAAAGAAAACCATTCTCGAGCAATTGGCTCCCCACTACCCCACTATTCCCTTTCAAGGCACTTATCTGTGTCGTCTGAAAAGAGATACTTTCAAGAAGATCAAAACTGGAACGGAACAAATTCTCAAACTTGATTCGGGCCACGCACAAGACATTGTAGACCTCTACAAGCTGATTAACGAATTCTCAAGGCCCTACATTGAGCATGAGGAAGAGAAGCTCATGCAAACAAGAGAAAACTATGAAAAAGGCTGCGAAGGGTATGGGATTTTCAAGGATGGCCGCTTGGTATGCACAGCCTATACCACCGCTACTACAAGAAGTGGAGCCATGATCATTGGGGTGGCGACACACCCTGCCTACCGTCAAAGAGGCTATGCATCCATGGTGATGAATCATCTCTGTGAACAGGGGTTTGAGAGAGGGCTCTCATTCCTCTGCCTTTTCTATGACAACCCTACAGCCGGGGCTCTCTACCACAGACTTGGATTTGAGACAATCGGACGCTGGGCAATGATGAAGTTCTAGGCTCGTACCTAAAATATTGTCGTTTCCAGGTTGCATGCCGCCCACAATGACTTAGAATAGCAATGAGGAGAAGCATACAATGAAAGCACTGGTACTGGAAGAAAAGGGACGACTGAGCGTACGTGATTTTCCCATAGTAGAGAATATGGGCCCCTATGATGTAACCGTTGATGTTAAAGCATGCGGCATCTGTGGTAGTGATGTGCACTACTACACTGAAGGAGCCATTGGGGAGCTCGTCTTCAAGGAACCGATGTTACTTGGTAACGAGGCTGCCGGCGTTGTGGTGGCTAAAGGAAAACATGTTACCG
>NZ_JAEKNT010000323.1 GCF_016406725.1 Sphaerochaeta sp. S2
CAGTAATACCACTGAAGATGTACGGTATGGATTCCAACGAAAGTGTATGGTTGAAATCCATTGCATAGAGAGTCTGTAGCGCTAATTCGCGTGCTTTATGTCGTGTTTTCATGTTATTTGTACAAAATGTTTACAGTGGCAGATTTTCTCAAATCATCCACCAGGCTGTTGATCGCCGCATAGTAGTTCGATTGTTGCTTCGCGGCAGCAAGTTCACTTCTGATGTACTGCTCTACCGTAGTGGAAGTAGTTGGACTGATCTGGTCCTCCAACTGAAGAATCTTGGTATCATTGTACGCAAGAATTTTCAGGATATGATAGCCGGTATTGCTGGTTACTACATCACTGACACTTCCCACATCTGTAGTGAATGCCACATCAAAGAAAGCATCGCCAAGACCTGCAAGTGCTTCAGTATTATCCATGGTCAGCCAACCAATATCACCAGCCTTATTCTTGCTCTGAGTATCTTGTGAGTATTGGACCACTGCTTTCTCAAATGAAAGTGATCCGCTCTTTATATCCCTGGCAACACGTTCCAGGAGCGTCTTGTTCTGTGAGTCTTTCTGGGAATCATTGGTAAAAGGAATGTAGATATGACTCAATTTCACTGTTTCAGGGCTGACAAAACGAGTCTTGTTCTTGCGATAGAAGGAGCTAACTTCAGCATCAGAGACCTGAACCTTTGCACTAAGCATATCGGCTTTCTTCATACGTACATAAGAGTCAACCATCAACTGTTCCTGAATAGCTTTGCGGTATGCTTCAACAGAACCAAAGTTGTTGGTAATGATCTGGTCGAATTGTGCATCAGTGAATGCCTGCCCAGAAGAAGCCTCAAGATTTGCCTTCTGAGAATCATATGCACTGTCAACCATTGCATCAGTTATCTTTACACCATCACGGGCAGCACCCTGACGGAATAGTTCATTGTTGATCAGAAGATTCAATACCTGCAGCGGGTCAACGCTCTCAGGGTCTTCTCCCTGCTCTGCTGCACTTGCCTTGTACTGTGCAACTTCTGCTTCAAGATTTGCCATGCTGATGGGTGTGGTCTTGGTAAGCCTCACTGTTGCGGCAGGGGCACCAATCGTTGCAGCAAAGGCCATTGTGCCGATGAGCAGAATGACAGCCAAAACACTAAATCTACGTTTCATATAACAACTCCTAAGAATATCTTCTCATAAGGTACTACCAACAGAATCGGGAATCAATCAGATTTTCACATGTTTACCGACAGCGCGAGCAAGATCAACCTTGTTGATTATCTCACTTTTCTTCAGGAACATCCCTTCCCTCTCCATTGTTTTCATCAACGCCTGGAGTGTTTTCATGGATCGAACACCCCCTTTCGTGATGAAAGCCATGCATCGCTTTCCGGAAATGCTACCGGCTGTCTTCAGGAACCCAGAAACAGTGTTTGGTATTTTCCCACCAAAGAATGTAAGCGTCTCGGTCCCGATGATCAGATAATCATAGAAAGAGACAATCTTTCCCGCTTCGAGGGACATATCGAATACATCCACCATATGACCTTGGGAAGCGATACCTTCCGACAACGCATTGGCGATTGCCTTCATTTTATCATTCCCCTTCGATGCTGGTGCATATAATACGCAAACTTTCATAGACACTCCCTTGAAACAGCAACCGACCGCATATCTGCGGCCGGTAGTCGATAGTTATTGGAACAGCGACCGTCCTAGTTGGCTTCAGTAGCTGTTTCAGCTGCTGCTGCACCTTCGCCACTTGTCCACCAATCGGTAGTCTGTTGAACCTGTTCCGTGGTGACGGAATCGAGCAACTCATTCTGTGATGGCGATTTGTTCACGAAAGCCACCAAAAGGGCCAATACCAAGAACAAGACTGCAAGCGTCCCTGTAGCCTTGGTTACCACACTGCTTGTGTGGGACCCAAAGGCGGTATTGCTTCCACCACCAAAAATTCCGCCCAGACCTTCACTTTGCTCATCCTGCACTGCAACAAGGAAAATCAACAGAAGACTGACGACGACGAATAATACCAACAGAATAATGCTCAAAACACCCATTTTCTCTTTACTCCGAATACTTACTTATCAAAGTTCACAATCGGAAGGAACTGCTCCACGGAAAGGGAGGCACCACCAACCAGTGCGCCATCGATATGCTCTTTAGACATCAAGGCTTTCACATTCGAAGCCTTCACTGAACCACCATACTGTATAATCAGCTCTTCTGCAACACCCTTATTGTAGAGTTTTTCAACAAGACTACGAACATAAGCATGTGCAGCGTCTGCATCTTCAGGGGTTGCAGTCTTTCCTGTCCCAATAGCCCAAACTGGTTCGTAGGCTAAAGTGATATGCTTCATCTGCTCAGCAGAGACACCTTTCAGACCTTCCTCAACCTGGCGGCTCAATACTTCTTCAAGTTTGCCGGCTTCTCGTTCTTCCAAGGTCTCTCCGATACACAGGTCGATTTCCATACCCTCAGCGAGCGCAAGCAATACCTTTCTGTTGATAAAAGCATCTGTTTCACCATAGAGAGCACGTCTTTCACTGTGTCCAAGAATAACGTTGGTAACACCAAGATCCTTGAGCATGGTTGCACTCACCTCTCCAGTAAATGCGCCTTTCAGGTTGTCACTCATGTTCTGTGCAGCAACAATAATCTCAGAGCCCTTGAGTGCTTCAAGCACTGCAGGGATTGTAACGTAAGGAGGAGCAACCATCACCTTTGTGTTGGTTCCTTCCACTGCCTTTGCAAGCTCCTTAGCGAAGGCTGCACCTTCGCTTGGAGTCATATTCATTTTCCAGTTTCCAGCGATATAGGGTTTTCTCATCTTATTTCTCCAATGCCTTGATTCCAGGAAGGACCTTTCCTTCAAGGAACTCGAGCGAAGCACCGCCTCCGGTACTTACGTGACTGATCTTGTCTGCCAAGTTAAACTTATTGATAGCTGCAACAGAATCACCACCACCGACAACAGAGGTAGCTTGGCTCTCTGCAAGTGCCTTGGCAACGGTAAGGGTTCCCTCAGCGAATGCATCAAACTCAAATACGCCCATCGGACCATTCCAAACAACACTCTTTGCCTTGGTGACTGCATCAACAATCATGGATATGGTTTTGGGACCGATATCCATACCGATCAGGTTCTCTGGAATATCAGTGGAATCAACGCTGACAGCCTCAGCATCTTCCTTGAACTCAGCACCACAGAGATGATCAACAGGAAGAATTACCTGTACACCCTTCTCTTTTGCCTTTGCCAGGAAAGAAGAAGCAACATCCTTGTACTCCTCTTCAACCAGACTCTTTCCAATGGTGTGGCCTTGGACGGAAAGGAATGTATATGCCATTCCACCACCGATAACAATCGTATCACAAGTTCTTACCAGACTTTCCAAGACACTGATCTTGCTGGAAACCTTTGAACCTCCAATAATGGCTACAAAAGGCTTCTCTGGGTTGCTCAAGAGTGGTGCCATAAACTTAACTTCCTTTTCGATAAGGAAGCCTGCATAGGAAGGCAGATAGTGTGACACACCTTCTGTGGAAGCGTGGGCACGGTGTGCAGTTCCAAAAGCATCATTTACATATACATCACCCAAGGAAGCAAGATTCTTTGCAAAATCGGGATCATTGCCCTCTTCTTCACTGTAGAAACGGACGTTTTCCAACAAGAGAACATCACCAGCTTTCATTGATGCAACCTGTCCGGTAACCTCTTCACCGATTACATCACTTGCAAGTTGGACATCCTTGCCCAGCAGTTCACTGAAACGCTTTGCAATTGGTGCCATGGAGAATTCAGGGTTTTTCTTCCCTTTTGGTCGTCCACGGTGGCTCATAACCACAAGGGATGCACCGTTATCCAACAGATACTTAAGGGTAGGAAGTGCAGCTCTTATACGTGTATCATCAGTAACCACGCCATCCTTGATGGGTACGTTGAAATCTACACGAATCAGGGCTTTCTTGCCTGAAAAATCACACTCTCGAATGGTATTTAGAATCATAGCTTTCCTCTATATTTCGATGGTAATCGTTAGCAAGGAAATCAGGCCTGTAGAAACAGGCCTGACATTCACAGTAACACAGTGTTATTTCACCAGCTTCTTTGCAAGGTCAACAACGCGGTTGGAGTAACCCATTTCGTTGTCATACCAGCTGATAACCTTGAACATCTTCTCGCCCATTTTCATGGTAAGATCAGCATCAAGGATTGAGGAGTGGGTGTTGCCTACGATATCGCGGGAAACAATTGGATCCTCAGTGTATTGAAGAATGCCCTTCATAGCACCTTCGCTGGCTTTCTTCATTGCTGCATTCACATCCTCAACTGTTGCATCCTTCTTCAAGGTTACCACAAGGTCAACAACTGAACCGGTTGGGGTTGGAACACGCATTGCCATGCCGTTAAGCTTGCCCTTCATTTCGGGGATAACCAAACTTACAGCCTTGGCTGCACCAGTGGTGGTAGGAATGATGGACAGTGCACCAGCTCTTGCTCTTCTCAGATCCTTGTGGGGCTGGTCAAGCATTACCTGGTCATTGGTGTAAGCATGTACGGTGGTCATTAAACCTTCCTCGATGCCAAAGTTGTCATTGAGAACCTTTACGATAGGAGCCAAGCAGTTGGTGGTGCAACTTGCATTGGAGTATGCGAGAAGGCTGTGATCGATAGCATCATCGTTGACACCACAGACAACGGTCTGGTCAATCTGGTCCTTAGCAGGAACGGTAAGGATAACTTTCTTGGCACCAGCCTTGATATGATCCTTGTAACCGCCCTTTGGGCCTTCAGCAACAGAGAAAACACCAGTGGATTCGATTGCTACATCAACACCAAGCTCCTTCCAAGGAAGTTCGCTGGGAGAGCGTACTGCAAATACAGGAATGTTTTTACCATCAACGACGATAGCATTGTCTGTTACTTCAACGCTCTTGGAGTATACTCCATAGGTGGAGTCGTATTTCAGAAGGTGGGCCAAGGTCTTGGGATCAGTAAGGTCATTGATGCCTACAATCTCGATGTCCTTGTCTTCAAAAGCGATCTTGAAAACATTGCGTCCGATTCTTCCGAAACCATTAATTGCAATTTTCATTGTTTGTTTCCTCCGGGAAATGTAATTGTGTATCGATATTAATATACTGTTTTCCTTCTACAAGGGTCAACGTATATATATTATGTTTTGACAACCAATTTCAACTGGTTGATTTTATGGCCATCAATATCCTCAACGGTAAAAATAGCCTCGTCATCCTCAACAGACTCATCCTTGAGTGGGATTCTCCCAAACAGTTCAAAGACATAGCCTCCCACTGTCTCATATTCCTCCTCAGATAGGTGCAAGCCTACTGATTCATTCAGATCTTCAATGGAAGTTCTTGCATCGACAACAAACGTATTGTCGTCCAATTTACGCATTCCGTCATCTTCATCATCATCAAATTCATCCTGGATATCACCAACAATGACCTCCAGAATATCTTCCATACAGACAATACCGCTCACACCGCCGTACTCATCAATAGCAATGGCAATATGGACTTTTCTCAATTTGAATTCTCTGAGCAAATCATCAAGATG
>NZ_JAEKNT010000324.1 GCF_016406725.1 Sphaerochaeta sp. S2
GTATATACAGTATGCACTACATGTCAACCACTTTGGTCTATCGGTGTCAACCACTTTGGTCTATCGGTTCTCAAGATTGCCAGGAATCGTTATACTGGTGTATATGATTGACTTCACCTTCGAAAAGAAAGACTCATTACAGGATGCTCTGATGCAGCTGCATACCATTGTCGCCTTGCTCAGAAGCAAGGATGGTTGTCCCTGGGACAGGGAACAAACATCAAAAAGTGTTGCAGAGAACCTGCTTGACGAAACCTATGAGTATATTGATGAGGTTATTAAACATGACCTCCCTGGACAGAAGGAAGAGCTTGGCGATGTGCTGCTCAATGCAATGATGTTGCTGGAAATCCAAGAAGAACAAGATGATTTCTCTGTTGTCCAGGCACTCAATGACGTCTGTGAGAAGCTCATCAGAAGACACCCCCATGTATTCTCCACTGCTGAAGTCAGTTCCTCTGGAGAAGTCATCGACCTCTGGAACTCCATAAAGACCAATGTTGAAGGCAAACAGAGCAAGGATGATGATTTTTTCAGCAGGGTCCCCTCCTCCCTCCCACCCCTTGAAATGGCCAATGAGATCCAGAAAAAGATACGAAAAGTCGGGTTTGACTGGCCACATGTAGATGGAGTTATAGAAAAGGTAGAGGAAGAACTCAGCGAAGTATTGCAGGCAAAAGACCATCAGGTTAATTCGGATGAAGACTTGGAAATGGAGTTGGGAGATCTGCTGTTTGCCACCGTCAACCTTACCCGGTTCCTCGGCTACAATCCCTCGGTTGCCTTGCATCGTTCAAACCAGAAGATGCGTGATCGTTTCAATGCACTCTATCAACTGGCAAAGAAGAAAGACGTACCATTGGACCAGGATCATCTTGATGAGATGGATCAACTTTGGCAGGAGGTCAAGAGCGAGGAAACCCGCTAGAAGGAATGGCGTATGGATAGTACAGCAGATAAGAACACTCGTGCAAAAAGAGAACGAAAAAAAGAAGGCGGAGCCATCTACGAACGAATTGCATATGATATTGCAAAAAGAATTGCCAATAATGAGATCGATGAAGGGACTCGGCTCTCTGGACGTTCACTCATGTCCAGTGAATACGGAGTATCTCCTGAGACCATCAGAAGAGCCTTCGCCCTCCTAGAGGAGCTCGAGGTGGTTCATGTCATGCACAACAGCGGTGTTCGTGTACTCAGCACTGAGAAAGCAAAGACCTATATCAAGAAACATCACAAGCATGATGAAGGACGTTCCCTGTTGCAAAGAATGAGGGAAATACTGAACGAACAGGAGTCCCTGAACCGTGAGCTGTATTCCACTGCAAAACAACTATTTACCATGAACAACCGATTCCGGGAATCCAATCCATTCCCACTATATGAATACACCATAGCTGAGGAGAGCAAGGCTATCGGGAAAAACCTGGGGGAACTGCGTTTCTGGCAGGAAACCGGTGCCACCATCGTAGCCATCCGTAGGGATGGGGTGATCAACCTATCCCCGGGACCGCTTGAACGAATGGTCGCCGGAGATATCCTGATGATGGTGGGGCCACACGATTGCCTGAGAAGAACCGAACAACTATTGGATTGATCGTAAATACTCTACATATCC
>NZ_JAEKNT010000325.1 GCF_016406725.1 Sphaerochaeta sp. S2
TTGCAACTCAGTATGTCGATGAGAGAGGTAAGCCCCTTGCACCCAATGGCTCTCTGTGGGCTATCGAGGGGATAAGCAGCCAGGATGGTAAGGTCTTTGGACGGATGGCTCACAGCGAAAGGATTGTAAGCCGGCTCTACACAAATACTCCTTCAGTTCCTGATGCTGGGTTGTTTTGGGGTGCTGTTCGCTATTTTTCCTAGGGATTGTGTCAGATGGTGACAATAAGAGGGTCTTTTCGACCCCCTTGTGTCAATATGACTCAAAGCATGTACAGCTACTGTATGAGGGGATGATGTATGATGGGTATTGTATTTTTATTAGGAAGTTAATAAATATATAATATATATAGAAATAAAAATTTATTATATGAAAATATGTGAATGAATAAAAAAGTTGGCATGCTGATTGCATCATACTTTGTGTAACTAAAAGAAACACAATGACCACATGGAGGTGTCAACATGAAATATTATGTAACGTACAATAACAGCAACCCTGTTTCGGGATTCGATTCCTTATTTAATGACCTTTGGGCTGACTGGGGCACCAATCGAAGTAAAATTCCCCCAGTAGATATCTATGAAACCGAGAAAGCATATGTAATCGAGGCTGAGCTTGCTGGGTATAAGCAGGAAGAGGTTAGTGTCAATATCGAGAAGCATGTCCTGAAGATCAGTAGTGACAAGCAGAGTCTGAAGAGTGCTGATGAAAAGCAGAAGAACCTTGTTCGTGAGCGATACTTCAAGAAGTTTGAGCGTTCCTTCAGTCTTCCCGAGGATATTGATGAAGGAAATATTGAAGGCGAGTTTGCCGACGGTGTCTTGACCATCACCCTTCCAAAGAAGAAGGAAGCACTTCCCAAGACCATTGAAGTGAAGATCAAGTAAGAAAGTACTCCGTATAGTGGCAGTATCCACCCCTTTGCTTAGAACAGCCTGCAGATTTCTGCAGGCTGTCTTGTGTCTATGTCAGTCGAGAATGATTAAGGCCAGGAAGGTAAGGGGCTCTGCTTCCTCATTCCTGATTGCGTGACTTGCACCACCACCGGTGATGACCAGATCTCCTTTTTCCACGACCTTGTCACCATCGACTTCAGTAACAATGCCTTTCCCTGATGTTATCCAGTAATACTCAGTTTCGTTTACATGATTGTGTTCCCCGATACTGCAGCCTTTCTCCAGACGAATCTCAGAGAAGAGTCTGCAATGGGCTACACTGCCTTCATCAGCAAGGGCTTTCAGGACGACTTGTCCTGTTCCTTCTCTCATTTTCTCTTTAATGGTTTCTTGCATAGTTGTTGCTTTTTTGATCATGGTTACTTCTCCTATGCGTAGTGTGCCAGCTCATTGGGAGTTGGGCAAGACATACTTGACACTTCAGAGTGATAAAAGAATACTAAATACAACGTAGTAAGACAGCATTAGCGATATTTTCCACGCGAAGTTTGCATGATCCCGTTCTGCATCCTTGTCGGAAGGTTTCGATATGCCACGATATCATGCTGAGGAGAAGACATGAACAAAATTCTGGCTAAACAACGGTTATCGAAGGAAGTGTTCCGCATGGAGATTGAAGCCCCTGAGATCGCAGAGGCAAGAAAACCCGGTCAGTTCATCATCCTGCAGATGGGTGGGGAATTTGGCGAACGTATTCCTTTGACCATAGCCAATGCAGATCCTGTAAAAGGTTCAATTACCTTGATCTTCCAGGCAGTGGGAGAGACAACCCACCGTCTTGCGTTGCTCGAGATCGGGGATGCCATCGAAAACCTGTTGGGCCCTCTTGGCAAGCCAACCGATATCAAGAAGTATGGAAAGGTTGTCTGTGTTGGGGGAGGCATAGGTGTTGCCCCTCTCTTCCCTATTGTGGAAGGAATGAAGAAAGCCGGCAATGAGGTTACGGTGATCATGGGCGCACGAACAAAAGAACTCCTGATCATGGAAGAGGAAATGCGGGAAACTGCTGATGAAGTGATTGTTGTCACTGATGATGGTACCTATGGAAGAAAAGCCTTGGTAACAGTTCCCCTTAAGGAGATTTGTGAAGAGGACAAACCCGATTGTGTGGTCATTATCGGGCCTCCTGTCATGATGAAGTTTGCCGCCCTCACCACCAAGCCCTATGGCATCCATACCATTGTATCCCTGAACACCATCATGATCGATGGCACAGGTATGTGTGGTGGTTGTCGTGTCACTATCGGCGGAGAGACAAAGTTTGTCTGTGTCGATGGTCCTGAATTTGATGGTCATCTGGTTGATTGGGACAATATGTTGCTTCGTCTCGGTACCTATAAGAGTGAGGAAGCAGAGGCACACCACCGCTGCCATATTGGACTGAATATCAACGAAGGAGAGGCTTAGGCATATGCATATAACGAAAGAAACACTTGACGCCCAAGCAAAAGAGTTGCTCGAGCAACTAAAAGATAAGACACTCAGCCCTAGGGATAGGGCACAGATTCCCCTCCAGGAGATGCCAAGCCAGGCTCCAGAGGTTCGCGTTTGCAATATGGAAGAGGTTGCCCTCGGTTATACGGACAACCAGGTTCGCGTTGAGGCCATGCGCTGTCTCCAGTGCAAGAATGAACCCTGTATTGCTGGTTGTCCTGTTTCCATCAATATCCCTGCCTTTATCGCAGAGGCTGCAAAGGGAAACTATGGAAAGTCCGTGGAGATCATCAAGGAGAGCAGCCTCTTGCCATCCATCTGTGGTCGTGTCTGCCCTCAGGAAGCACAATGCCAGAAGTTTTGTACCGTAGGAAAGATGCACAAGGATGTCGAGCAGTCGGTTTCCATTGGTCGCATTGAACGCTATGTTGCTGACTATGCAAGAGAGCATGATCTTGAGAAAGTTCCCCACATCAAGAGTGATAGTGGACGCAAGGTTGCTGTTGTAGGCTCTGGTCCTGCAAGTATCTCAGCTGCTGCAGATCTGCGCAGGGAAGGCCACTCTGTAGTGATGTTCGAGGCACTGCACAAGGCTGGGGGAGTGTTGGTCTATGGTATTCCTGAGTTCCGTCTTCCCAAGAAGATTGTGGAACATGAATTGCAGAATCTCAAGGATATGGGTGTTGAAATCAGACCCAACTACCTGGTAGGGAAGACACGAAAGATTACCGACCTGATGGAGAGGGATGGCTTTGATGCTGTATTTGTCGGATCGGGGGCAGGACTTCCCAAGTTCCTCGGCATTGAGGGAGAGAACTATGTAGGGGTGTTCTCAGCAAATGAGTACCTGACCCGGAGCAACCTGATGAAGGCATATGCTGTGGGGAAGTCACGCACTCCACTCTACCAGTCCAAGAAGGTTGCTGTCTTTGGTGGTGGAAACGTTGCAATGGATGCTGCAAGGACTGCAAAGCGTCTTGGTGCAGAGGAAGTGGTTGTTGTCTATCGCCGCACGGAGTTGGAAATGCCTGCCCGACGCGAGGAAGTGAATCACGCAAAGGAAGAGGGCATTAAGTTCCTGTTCCTTCACTCGCCCCTTAAGATTACCGCTGATGAGAAGGGAAGGGTAAACGGTGTTGAGTTGATCACCTGTGAGTTGGGAGAGCCTGACGCTTCTGGGCGTCGTCGTCCTGTAGAGATTCCAGGCAGTGAGAAAATCTTTGACTTCGATACCGCCATTATTGCTATCGGGAATGACAGCAATCCTCTCATCAAGGCAACCACTGATGGTATTGAGGTTAATAGAAGAGGTAACTTCATCGTCAATGAGGAGACCTGTGAGACCACGCTTAGGGGGGTCTATGCAGGCGGTGATATCGTCCTCGGTGCTGCAACGGTTATCCTTGCCATGGGGCAGGGAAGAAAGGCCGCCAAGGCAATGAATGCCTATCTAGAGGATCTGGCATAAAAGTGACTGGGGGCGGATCTGGTTCACCAGTTTCGCTCCCTTGATACACTTACTTCCTTTGTGTATAGTTACCCAGTGGATATTCTTAATGATTGCCAATCGGTGATCTGTCAGCTTACGTCGAAAGATAAGACCCAGGCCATTCTGGAAGTGATAGATTCCTGTTCAGTGTTCACTTCTCTCCCAGACCTCGAGCGTTTCAAGCGCGGGGTGCTTCGTCGTGAGCATATTCAGTCAACGGGTATTGGGCATGGGGTTGCTATTGCCCATGGAAAGATTCTCGGTATCAATGAAGTTCATATCGCATTGGGAATCAGCAAAGAGGGTATAGAGTACGGGAGTAGTGATGGGATGCCTGTCCATCTCCTGTTTGTGATTGCCTCTTCCCCTTCCATCCAGATGGAGTACTTAGGTGCCTTAAGTTCCATTCTGAGGGGAGTGCGTACCGAGCAGATGCGAGAACATCTCCTGAATCTTCATCAAAGCAAGAGTGACGAGACTTGCCGGCGGTTCCTTTCCATGATGGCTAACCAGGAGTTTGTCTGGTTCTGCCAACGGCCCAGCCTAGAAGAAGGTTCCCCCACATAATAGTCCATTGACCTCAATGTCCCACTGATCAGTTGGGATGTTCTTAAGAAGTTGATGTTTCCGGCAGATGCCGAGCGTGTATGATTCCCTATACAAATGTAGAAACCGATCGTAGTAGCCTTTGCCTCTTCCAAGGCGTTCTCTCTGGTGGGTGAAGGCAACTCCAGGGACCAGAATAAGGGTGTCGTTGGAAGGCATTACAGCGCTCCCCTCTAGAGGCTCAGTAATTCCCAGACTTCCTGTATGTAAATGATCCAGGCTCAACACCTCCTGAAAGCTCATGGTTCCATCAGGCCTGCAAAGTGGTAAGGCAAGATGCTTGTGTGCTATTGCATCATGCAGAATGACTCTGATATCAACCTCAGATGGAAGGGGGAAGAAGCCAAAGATCCAAGAGGCATCTTTGTAGAGCGCACTAGAGAGCAATGCAGAGCAACTCAAGCGGTCTTCTCCAGTGAAGCCAGTTCCTCGCAAGGTTTTTTCTTGAAATAGCAGCTGTGCCCTCAAGCTCTCTTTGTCTTGCATGGGATTATTATACCACGAAGCTGGCGGGAGTGATCAGCATAACCAATAGACAGAGCAGTGCGTCATTTCTCCCATAACGAAGGCGGGTGCGCGGCATGTCCGGGTCGTGGTTTCTTGCTTCAAGGGCAAGTGAAAGGTCCTCTGCCTTATCCAGCAACAAGAGAAAGATACTGGTGGAGAGTCCTATGATGGTTCTGTAAGGATTCCTTCTGATTTCCAGTCTTGCTTTTCTCGCGGTATTCGCTTCAAGGGAGGCATCGAATATCATGGGAAGCAGAGAGAGCGTGAGTTCAATACTGCTTGCTATTCTCCATCCATTGATGAAAGGGACCTTGTCCAATAGACTCCCCAGTGACCTGGCTAGGTCATCTGGGGCGGTACTGTCTGCAATAAGGATGCCTGAGAGTATGATGGTGCTGAACCGGAAGAATGCAGAGGCTGTGCGTAGCCAGTCGTTGCTGGAAACATACTCCATGATGGTGATCAGGGCCAGAAGGACCAAGAAGAACCTGAGCTCTCTCTGATACTGCCTAAGCGGCAAGCGTTGGGAAATGCCAGCAATCAGCAAGGCAGAGAAAATTATCAGAATGCCCCACAGTGAGATATAGATCAGGGCAAGGCAGAGGACGATGACAGAGAGAAACTTGGTCATCGGGTTGCAGTGGTTGAGAAATCTCTCTTGTTTCCGGTAGTGGAAGATCAGTGCTTCAGCCATGTCAGGTCCTCAACATTGCTTGTTTTCGGGACATACATGCCATGGTCTTCCAGGTGTTCAAACACAGAGTGTTTTGTCCCTTGTACAGCAACCAGTCCTGCTTCCAGTACAAGTACCTGGTCAGCATGTGCAAGGACCTTGTCGATTTCATGGCTGACGATGATGATCGTGTGTCCACTTTGCTGCAATGCAAGCAGTGTTTCCAATACACTTACTGCAGAGCGGTAGTCGAGGTTGGCAAACGGCTCATCAAGAATGATCAGTTTCGGGTCCATGACCAAAATACCAGCTATCGAGAGTTTTCTTTTCTCCCCTCCACTGAGCGTACGAGGACGCTGGTCTCTCTGGTTCTGGAGGTTCATCAGGGCAAGGACTTCATCCAGTCTTCTCTTTTGTTCGGTTTCATCCACAGAGAGGTTTTCCATACCGAAACGGATGTCCTTCTCCACCGTCTGCCCTACTATCTGGGTATCAGCATCCTGAAACACCAAACCTATGGAGTGAAGTCTTTTTTTCGGATTCTTTGTTACATCCTCTCCCGAGAGGTAGATTGATCCACCGCTAGGTTTCAGTAAACCCTTGAGACAACGCAGGAGGATGCTTTTTCCAGCACCATTTGGCCCGCTGATAAGCGTGAAGCTTCCTTGGCTGACTGAGAAGCTTATGTCCCCAAGAATTTGCTTGTCCTTGGAAAAGGAGAAGCTCAAATGTTCGACTGAAAGCAGTACCGGTTGTGTGGTGTTCATGACAACCAGACTGTAACAGATGGGGGTTGTTTGGGCAAGATTCCCCTGTTTTTCCCAAAAGGTGTTGACAAGTGTGAGAGAATTAGGGTATACAAGATGACGTTGACGCCGCTTTAGCTCAGTTGGTAGAGCAAAGGACTGAAAATCCTTGTGTCCTCAGTTCAATTCTGAGAGGCGGCAAAACAGAGAGCTCCCTGTCCTATAAGGATGGGGAGTTTTGCTTTTGGTGGAAACCATTCGCTGAATGTAGCGCTAGCGAAATAATCTTGAATGGGCTTACGGAATTTGGGGTTCCTGCAGGAGCATCTGAACAGATGAAGAGAGGAATCCCCGACCGCTTGCTAGTAGTGCTCAGATGCTCAGCCGGTTAGCTCCCTCTCTTCACTTACAAGTATGCTCATAATGGAATGGAGAGACAACCAGCATTACAAATAGAGAATAGTGTAAGTAATTACAATACAATATTATAATAAGTGTATATCACAATAGGAAAACACATTACTTCACAGAGTATGCCAACAGATACAAATGAACCAGCATTGCTAATCCTTCGATAGTCTGGTATAAAAAGATAGAAATACTACAAACCATGGAGCGCCTTACAGCAATGAAGAACTAATCGAATCACACAAGTAGAACACTCACAACACAAATGAGGGGTTCGGTGTATTCGATTGGTATAGTTATGTTAGCTCTACCGGAAATATGCCCGTACCCCGATAAGGGAGACCAAAATCATGGGCAAGACAACGATTCATGTATCATCATTACGATTCCAATATCCACAAGCAACACTGCCTCTTTTTGAGAACATCGATCTGACCTTTGCTGTTGGCTGGACCGCGATTCTTGGAGCAAATGGGGCCGGTAAAAGTACCCTGCTGCAACTTGCAAGCGGAATTCTGAAACCAGAGAAAGGAACAGTTATCCGTCCCGAACATACTACCTATGTAGCACAGAGGACCGATGACCCTCCTCCAAACTTCGAGACCTTTACTGGAGCCTATGACAGGGAAGCCTGCAGGCTCCATGGTCTGTTGCAGATTGATCGAGACTGGTTCTATCGCTGGAAAACACTGAGCCATGGAGAGAGGAAACGTGCCCAGATCGGCTGTGCCCTCTACGAGGAGCCTCAAGCCATTACCATTGATGAGCCAACCAACCATCTGGACGAGGATGCGATCAAGATGGTCGGTGATGCTCTGGAAAGCTTCAAGGGCTGTTCTCTTATACTCATCTGACCCTGCCGACCACCTCACCCGCCCGTTTTTC
>NZ_JAEKNT010000326.1 GCF_016406725.1 Sphaerochaeta sp. S2
ATTGATAAGTTCGAAACTGTATTCGCATCATTTGATAAGAAAAAAATCAAAGTGGGTGATTATCGAAGAAAAATGACTGCAGAATTTTTTAGCCAGTTACATAAATATGAAATGATGGATATTTCAGATATAACCCTTGAATTGGGTACTAAATAATGTCAGAGTTCACATACATAGCTCCAAAGAGATTTATCAACTCAGTTTTTGGTGGTCAAAAACCTAATAATAAGGATAATTATAGGGTGCAATCCTTGTTATTGATCCTGGGGCTTGGCGAAATTATGAAGAGGAATTCAAGTAGTCCAATATCGCTTCATAATAATTTTGCATTAATCCCAGTTCAACCTTCAACAAGAATGACGATTCGTGAGATTAAAAACCTAATATTTTCCAATAATTCAATTGGAGAAATTAGAAATTTTTTTACTAGTTGCTACCAAAAAAATTTTGCTTTCCATCAAAAAATCTGTAATGAATTACTAACAGCCATAGGCTATATGGAACAGAATAATCCAATTGCTTCTTTTGTCTCAATTTATCGTTTGTATGAGCAAATCGCTCTTTGCTTACCAATAGTTACTTTAATAAAGAAGGCTCAATTCCCGGCTACTTTTGATGATTATAAAAAATTGATTAACAATAAAGCAAAATCCGATTTGAGCGTTCTTAAGAATTATTCAGAAAATATCATGGACCCGAATATTGGTGATATAGATGTAGAGTTTGATTTCTCAAACACAACCTCTCCCATTAAATATGTTAGTTTGCTCGAGTCTCTAATCCCACATGATTTGCGTAGTACACATATTACATTCAAGACGCCTGTTTCATTGCGAATTAAAAACAAACACATGCAGATGATTGTTATAACATTCAGAAATCGATACTTTCATTATTTGTTTAATGAAAAGAATATTGACTATAATGATCTACCTTATCCTGAGGAATTCCTGGAGGTCTGTAATCCATTATTTATAAATTTTTATTCACAGATGTATTTAGACTTGCTTGGATCAGAACTATATATTTGGGGATAGAATGATGATCTCTTGAGGACAATTTTGAGAATAAACTCCAATTGAAAGTGGTATTTAATCCTATTTGCTTTTTTGTATATAATTATTTAGCCTATAAATCATCAATGACAACCTGCCTATGATACAAGATTACCCTATGCAACTGTTTGTTTTGTAAACACTTATTTTTTCGTTATTTTGCCAGTTTTTCAGGATTTTTCATTAATTTAGACTACTCAATTTCGTCAATTTTTATCCCAAGTACGCACACCCGTATTTTCAACAATACCGTTGATTAATATGCCAATTAGTTTTGGGGTTCGGAGGTTTTCTTTGTCCTACTCATAGCCTTTTTGGAGCTGTAATGGGTGCTCTTTCGGACCTTGTTCCCGTGCTCATCGACCTCGATATTGGAGCGTTTTGCCTTGAGTTTCTGTACGCGTTTGAAATGGCACTCATGGATGATTGGGGTGTGATGGTTGAGTGACCGATGAACCTCGAACAGGTCACGAATCGTTCTCAAGCAAATAATAAACAAAATACTTTTGCTTTAATGTTACGAAGATTGTACCAAGTAAGGATATTTTTCATTTGTGCAGCAATCAGAGCATATCCAACCATAACCCTCATTAATACCAACCAGGTTGATGTTTCTTGCCAAGAGGGGTTATTGTTTAAGCCAAAACACTTTTTGTTACTCAAAATGAGGTTATTTCATGATTAAGATTAGCATAAGCGGGCCGATGTCGGTTGGAAAAACAACGGTGATCCAGAGATTACTTGAGAATAATTTTGGGTTCAGTGCATTGTTCGAAAATTCAGAATACTGCAACAGGCTATTCAATTCTATATATTCAAGAGAGGACTCCTTATTCGGTCGCGACCTAAAGCAGATGATATACCTAAATGACATCATAGAGAGACAAAGTAAAATTGATACTGAGGTCGTACTGATGGATAAGGGAATTGAGGATATTTTGTTCTTCTGGAGACGGACAATTGAATTGCACTTTCCCCTGGACAACGAAAAGTCGGTATTCTGGACTATATCCGAATTATTAAGAAACAATTTTTCTGACCTAATTTTCTATCTAGATGCAAGTGATATAACTTTGTATTCAAGGAAAGCTCAGGATGAATCTAGATCGAGATCCTTTTTCGATGAATATATGAAATATTATCGGGCCAAGGAACGAGAGCACTTTATTAAACTAGGCGCAAGAGTAATATCAACCGACTTTTTGTTACCAAATGAAGTTGCAAAGATGATTGGAGATGAAATAGTAAAGGCACTAAAACAAGAATAACTAATTCGGGATTCTCCAGAATGTCTTCCTTCTCGAAGTCCATCTGGGCTGAGAGGCTTTGCAGCTGACGCTCCATCTGAGTGCTCACACGACAGTACAAGGCCACGCGTATGCGCTTGAAATGTCTCCTGGCTGGAATGACATGAATGATAGGTTTTCTCTTCTCGTCCGGCATGGTTTTTTATAACACGAATGGAAAGGGATGGATAGATTTCAGAGAACAATCTTGATTGGACCTCGAATCGATACTTTTATTGCCCAAACATTTACAGCTGGGATTTCTTGGCTTATAGTGATTCTATTATCATTAGCCACATAACAAACCACGTTAGCAACCTTAAGAATTGTGGACGATGAAAAGGCTCCTCATTTTGCTAAAGGCTTCCTTTCATATTGCCAATCAGGAGATTTGATATGGAGTTCATAAATTCTGGGATTACAGTTTTTGGGTTTATTGTTAGTTTTTTCTTATTAAGAAGTTCATTCTCACAGGAGATCCAAAAGCAAAAGACAGATATTTACCTTAACCAGTTATCTGAAATGCCAATGACCATTTTGAAAATGCTTGATTCGGTCATATTCAAACAAAAACCTCAAAATGATTTGGTTAATGATATTCGAGATATCAGCAATCGAATTATGGCTTATGGGACTGCGGATGCTGTCCGTATTGCAGCAAAGATGTTTGAATTCAGCTATAACAACCATAACAAAACAGGGACGGAAAAAGACATATATTCAATTACAGCAATCTATGTGCTATTGTTTTGCCAGCTTAAATATGACCTTACAAATATCTGGATTTCCCCAGAAAATTATTATAGAACTAAAATCAAGGATTACACACCGGAGCACAGAGAAAGCTATCGTAGGGCAAATGATAATCTTGTCAAGGAGCTACGTCTTGACAGAAATCTCCTATTTACGGCTCAGTGGTGATGCATTCAATTATTAACCGACATTATGAGGGAGATGAATATAATGCCTACCTATGAAACCATTCTTTTTGGAAATGGGTTGACTACATCTCTATTCAATCGTATTCGACAACAAAAACTTATTAGGAAATCTGATGAGAAGCTGCTTAAGTTAAATGAACGAGTCTGCAGCATGATTGGAGCACCTGTAGATTCCCCGAACTATCGAGGAATTCTCTCACTGTTTGGAATCTTCGGTCGTGATATTCCGAATTACCAGCAAATAATCGATGCGCAAAAAGCTGCAAAACGCGTACTTACACCATTCATCCCAGAGATTAGAAAGTATGGGATGGAATACTTTGTTGGAAAACATCTGTTTGAAAATTCTGAACTCGACAATCCAGTAAAAGATAATATCACATTCTTGTACCTTTTCTATAATTTCTGGTATAGAGAAATTGAAGGCTCGATAATTACAAGACCATCGGTCAAAGATTATCTTGAGGAAGTCGGTTATGAATTTTCCGTTCAATTCAAGGACATTCTTACCCTTAATTTTGATCTGCTTCTTGACAATACTTTTCTACGTCGGCCTTTGTCTGTTCAACACATCCATGGAAGATTTATTGAAAAATTGGGTAAGCGGGGTGGGCGGTTAGCTCCTCCTGTGCTATAATTTATGCATATATCCTTGAATGGTGGAGGAGCTGTGAAATCCACATCAAATGCAGAGTATGAGTACCCAAATACATACAGGGACTTTGTGAGAATGTTTCCAGATG
>NZ_JAEKNT010000327.1 GCF_016406725.1 Sphaerochaeta sp. S2
GTCCGATGGTCTCTGCTGCCCCTTGGTTCATGCTGCAGACATACTCCCTGCGATGGTCGACTGCAACGCTGGTGACCTTTACATCCTTACCATTCAGATGGAACTGGATTGCTTCCGTCTCTTTCCCATTGTGTAGCATATGTATCGCCGCAGCAGCACCAAGGATTGGGTGCCCTGCGAAATCCAGTTCCTCATCCTTCGTGAAAATTCTTGCCCTATATTCGTCGTCCCGAAGTCTTTTAAGAAAAATCGTCTCATACTGCTTCATTTCCCGGGTAATCAGAAGCATGGTTTCACTAGCAGGAAATCGGTCGCAAATCAGAACGGTCAGTCCATTTCCTGTCAGCGGTCCTTTTGAAAATACATCAACATGGTAGTACTGCATAAGCCTTCTCCCTGCTTGGTCTTTATCTTCGATGGTTATCTCAGCTATTTTGCTTCCTGGACCACTGTTCCTTGGTCATGTAGTTTGTGTGACCAATCCTTGTCTCATTCATGAGGGGCACCGGTACCTCTTCACAGGTGTGATGGTAGGTAAAACCAAGCTTCTCTTGAACCCTCTTGGACTGAGTGTTTCCATCGTAATACCCACACCATATTGTGGCAATTCCCAGATCTTCAAACCCATGGCGAATGAGTTCTGTTGCAGCTTCAGGTATATATCCTCTTCCCCAAAAGGGTTTACCAATCCAATATCCCAGCTCACACTCATCGTCACGCTCAGTCATATCGGTATGCCCATTCAGTTTGAGTTCTATGGCACCAATTGCTCTATCACTGCCTTTTTCACAGATTGCATAGCATTCTGCACCGGTGAGCACATTTCGAATTGCATCCAGGCTCTCTCCTACACTTGTATGGGCAGGCCATCCTGCAATCGGGCCAATATCAGCATCCTTGGCATATGCATATAAACTCTCGGCATCCGTCTCCGTCCAAGGACGAAGAGCGAGTCTTTTTGTCTGTAACATCACTCTTTCCTTATCTCCATACATTCACAGCCCTCCCTTCATTGATACAGGAAGACGGATCATCTTAGCCTGATAGTTATGTGGTAATTGAGACCTTTCTTTTATCATCATACAAGCAAAAAGTCTGCCCGTTTCTCCTCTTTGGACACACTCTTTATCTTGATGGTAACCGAGTCCCCCATGCGGTAGACCTTTCCAGTCTTTCGCCCGGTGAGGGTGAATTCCTCCTTATCAAAATCGTAATGGTCATCTTTGAGCTCGGAGACATGCACCAGACCCTCGATGACATAGTGTGAAAGCTCTACAAACATTCCAAAGCTTGCCATACCGGAGATGATTCCCCCATATGTCTCTCCTACCTTTGAGGAGAGGAACTCCATCGATTTGATCTTGATGAATTCACGTTCAGCCTGGGTTGCCCGAATTTCCCGTTCTGAACAGTGCGTACAGATGGAATCCAGTTTCTTGGACAAGGTTGCAGCTTCACCTTTCATTGCTCCCTTCTTGTCTTTTTCCTTGCTCGCATAATACTTCAACAAACGATGTACCACCAAATCGGGGTACCTTCTTATGGGGGAGGTGAAATGGGTGTATGCGTCAAAAGCCAAACCGAAGTGCCCTTCATTCTTTGTACTGTAGTAGGCTTTGGTCATGGATCTGAGGGCAACTTTCTCTATAAAGTACTTGTAGTCAAGATTTTCTATGATGTCGAGGATTTTCCTGTAATCATCTGATTTTACTTCCTTATCGAGTTGATATTTCAGTCCCAACCGTTCAAGGAGGTCAAGGAAGCTTTGTATCGACTCCTTGTCCGGCTTTTCATGTACTCGATAGACAAATGGCTTAGGATTCCTTTTGGTAGATTTTTTGGCAATATGACTGGCAACTATACGGTTTGCAACAAGCATAAACTCCTCTACTAACCGATTTGATTCAATTCTCTCACGTGGTCTGATCGAATAGGGTACTCCTTGTTCATCAAGAGAGATTGCCGCTTCAGAGATATCGAAATCGATAGAGCCCATCTCTTCCCTCGACCTACGAAGGATAAGGGAGAGCATCTGCATAAGATGAATGGTCTTTGCATGTGAATGCTTCTTTCCTTTAATGATTGCTTCAACCTCTTCATAGGTAAATCGGACAGCACTCCTGATAACGGTTTCCCTGATCCTATATTTCTGCACAATACCGCGGGAATCGATTTCCATGATCACGGAGAACGCAAGGCGATCAGTGTTTGGCTTGAGGCTGCAAAGATCATTGGACAGCCGCTCAGGAAGCATTGGTATTACGTTGTTGACGAAATAGACTGAGGTTCCCCGTTCATATGCTTCCTTGTCAATTGCCGATCCCTCACGTACATAATGGGACACATCTGCAATATGCACCCCCAGCTCGAAACGGCCGTTATCCAATTGGACAAGCGAGATGGCATCATCAAAATCCTTTGCAGATTCCGGGTCAATGGTGAAACAAGGAACTGAACGAAAGTCTTCGCGACTCTTCAGCTCTTTTTGCAGATCAAATTCAGGTAACCCTGTCAGTGCCTTATTCACTTGAGTGGGGAATGGAATGGTCAGGTCGTTGTTCCTTGCAACCAAGAGGAGGTCCATCTCCTTGCTCTCCGGCTTTCCCAAGATATCGATGATCTTCCCTGTTACGGTATGGTCATTCTCGTTCCAACCCGTTCTCATGATCACGACAAACTCACCATTCTTTGGTTTTCTTCCAATTTTTGGCGAAGATAAAGAGTCCTTTGGAATGATGATGGGATTGTTGTATCGCTCATCGCTTGGGATGACCGACCCCCCTTCCTTGCTGCTCTTGAAGACACCGATTATCTCTTTGTTCTGCAAGGTGAGAATTTTTACTATTCTTCCTTCTGGGTTCTTCTTGGGTACTTTTTTTACAATCTCAACTGAGACATAGTCTCCATCCATGGCATTCAGCATATGTTCCAGAGGGATAAAGATATCAGTCCCTTTTTTTACGAGCACGAAGCCGAATCCCTTTGCGTGGACAGAAAGGGTACCCTCTATCACTTTACCC
>NZ_JAEKNT010000328.1 GCF_016406725.1 Sphaerochaeta sp. S2
GGGCTCTTCCCCCATGCAAGCGCCAACGTTGAAACCCGCGGAGAAATGGTCTTTGCTGCCAGGAATGCCATCGATGGCATCTTTGCCAATGAGTATCATGGAGAATATCCATGGACAAGCTGGGGAATCAACCAGGACCCGAAAGCTGAGCTCCATCTTGATTTCGGAAGACCGGTAATCATAGACGAGGTTCGTCTCACCCTCAGGGCAGACTGGCCACATGACAGCTGGTGGAGTGATGCAACACTGATAGACAGCGACGGGGATATCACCCACCTCTCTCTGGAGAAATCATCATTGCCCCAACGATTCCCAGTCCAGCAGAAAACCATTACCTGTCTTACGCTCTGCAACCTGAAAAAGGCTGATGACCCCTCCCCATTCCCAGCACTTACGCAAATAGAGGTGTATGGGACAGAAGGATAAATAGGCAAAGATAGTGAGCAGTCCTTTTTAAAGGCTTTGGAGGTTCTCATAACTGTGAGGATAGAGATCCTCCAAAACTTCGAGAACCGGAATGAGCGGTTTTCACGCCTGCCCTAGCGAATCCTCACCGCCTTCTGCTCAGCCTCAATTGCCAACTCTATCGCCCTAAAGGTGTGTTCCTGTTTCATTGCCGTTTCGCTGCGGTCAAGGCAATCCCTGACCAAGCGACCAAAATACGGGAACCCAACTTTTCCACCCACGTGAAAATGCTTTTCTCCCTCTCCATCTACCAGAATCACATGATCGCCCTCTTTGGAGGCAGCAACATCGATATATTTGCGTAGCTCTATGTATCCTTTGGTGCCCACAATAAACATTCGCCCATCTCCCCAGGTGCCCAAACCATCGGGAGTGTACCAATCGAGAGAGAAGTAGCAGGGAACTCCATTGCTTGTGGTAAAGCAGGCATCTCCATAATCCTCCAGTCCTGGATACTCCCGGTGGTAGAGATTTCCCACCCTGCTGGAGATCAATGTGGCATCCTCTGCACCACTGAACTGCAGGATCTGTTCGAGTTGATGACTCCCAATATCTACCAGAATACCCCCATACTTTTCCTTTTCAAAGAACCAGTCTGGACGGCTTTTTGCTGAAAGACGATGAGGTCCCCAACCACGAATTGAGACAATATCACCTATTGCTCCATCACTCAGCAGTTTTTCAGCGTAGACAGCCGCTTCAACATGGAGGCGTTCGCTGTAGTAGACAAACCACTTGCGACCAGTCTCTGCAACCTTTCTTCGAGCCTCGGCTACCTGTTTTTGGGTGGTAAAAGGAGGTTTATCAGAGAAGTAATCCTTTCCATGATCAAGCACATCCAGTCCCAGAGGACCCCTCAGAGAAGGTATGGCGGCACTAGCGATTAATTGTATTGATGGATTCTTGAGCACTTCCTCTTTGGAAGCTGCCTGCTTCGCTGATGGGAACTTTTCCTGGAAGGATGTTACTTTCTTTGCATCTGGGTCATACAC
>NZ_JAEKNT010000329.1 GCF_016406725.1 Sphaerochaeta sp. S2
GCAGTGGAGGGAGCAAGCTCCATCAGTTTCCTGATGGCTTCTCCTGTCTTTCCCTTGCTGCGATGCTCAAGATAGCGACCAAGCATCACCAGGGTAATGATCACACCAACTCCTTCAAAGTAGAGATGATTATGGGCAGCCATATGGTTCCCCATAAATATCTCAGAGACCCCCCAAAGGCTGTAGAGGAAGCTCGCTGAGGTCCCCAGTGCTACCAAGCTATCCATATTGGGTTCTCTTTTCACCAGCGTTGAGAAACCCTTGGTGAAGAACGCTGAGCCAGCTACCATGGTACCGAGTGCCAGTACCATCTGGAGCAGGGCATTGGTAAGAGGGGATAAGGGGAGTGTGAGACCGAGCATCGGGCCCATGGCAATTACCATCAGGACAACACTCAGCACAGCAGAGACGGTGAGGCGCTTTCCCAGAGCCTTCAGCTCTTTCTGCTTCTCTGCATCCTTCTCTTTTGCATCGAGTTTATCGACTACCGTATAGCCGATTCTGGAGACCGCCTTCTTGATCCCTTCGAGTCCGAGTGAATCTTCATCGAAGGAGATGGTAGCAGTCTCGGTGGCAAGATTTACCTGGGCCTTTTCCACTCCGTCAAGCTTGTTGAGCGTACGCTCTACAGCAGAGGAGCAGGAAGCACAGGTCATCCCACCGATTCCTACCTGTATCTCTTTTTTCATGACTCTACCACCTCGAAACCTATTTCACCGATCAAGCTCTTGGCGTCGGTAATGGTCTCCTCACTCTTGTGTTTGATCACAACCTTGCCACTCTTTGCGTCGGCCTTGGCCGATTTTATATCTTCTATCTGCTCTAATGCGTTCACCATTCTGGTTTCACATCCATTGCAGTGCATTCCCTTGGTTAGAATGATTGTTTTCATGAATCTATACTCCTATCATCCCCTCTGGAGGGGGATTTTTTCTTATTACCACTAGACAGACCACGGTTTTTCCGCTACTATCCCTCTTGTACTTACACGGGCGGTTAACTCAGCGGGAGAGTGCCACGTTGACATCGTGGAAGTCGCCAGTTCAATCCTGGCATCGCCCATAGGCAAGCAGTCGAATCGATTGCTTGCTTTTTTATTGTCTGCGAAACTTTGCGATCACATCCATCAACTCAGCCACTTTCTGTTTCTGTTCATCCTCGTCGTTGCTTCTCATAGCATCAGCAACACAGGTGTTCAAGTGGTTCTCCATCACCATGTCTTCAACTTTCTTCAATGCTGAGATCACCGCCGAAAGCTGTAGCAGAATATCAACACAGTACCGATCTTCCTGTACCATGTTCCGAATCCCTTTCACCTGTCCCTCGATCCTCGCAAGCCTGGGATCGAGCTTTGTCTTGATTTCCTGTATCATATCTTACTTATATACCCCCGTAGGGTATAATGTCAAGTAGGGAACAAGGGAAGAAATACCTTCATAGAAGCCATCAGGTGCGTTTTGATGCTGTTCTCTTATTACATACCCCCATGGTGTATAATGAAATGAGGTGTAACTACCTGTGCTGTGTAATTGCCAATTATCTGTACATGAGTTTTTTTGGTTTTCTTTCATCCTTGCTTCAGCTACAATAGGTTTCAGTTCTGTGAGTAAAGGATATTATTACCATGAAACGTATGCTTACCGTAATCCTGCTTGGTTTTTTGTTGCTCTCTGGTTGTAAGACGATACCGAGTGAACCCATGAACGCCTATGAAAAGATCGTAAAAAGTGCCCATGACCGGCAGGGCGATCCTGTCATGGTGGATGCTGATTACCTGCTTGTCTACTATGCAGCCGATTGGTGTCCGTATTGTGTGGAGTATGCAGAAGAACTGAAAGAGCAATACTCCCTGTATAAACGGATGTATGGAGACAACCTGGAAATCATCTTTGCCGGCCACGTCAATGATCAGTCAGATGAAAACCTGCATGCTTTCCTTGACCAAGGTTCCTATTCATTTCCTTACATTCCATACTCACTGAGAGAATCGAGTGGGGTGATGGAACTACTTGGGGAGCATCGGTTCTACATTCCAGGTTTTCTGCTCCTTGACCGTGAAGGAATTATTCTCTCTTCTTCAAATGGTGCAACCAAGGAAGAGTACCTCAGGGATCGTCCCCTGTATGAACTGCAGACCTTGCTGAGTATCGACTGCGCGGTTTGCACACAGTAGCTACTCGTTATGTAAGGAGAAACGTATCGGGTAGAGGAGTGTGACAGGAACAGGAGATGTCTCACGAATTGCTGGCGTTGTCTGGAAATTGGAGAATGCGGCGATGGCTGCATCAGCAAACCCATAGCCAGGGTCATCCTCCACGATGATTCGTTCAATAATTCCTTTTTCATCAATGAACAACCGCAAGAGTACCGTTCCTTCCTTTCCCTGCCGTCTTGCTAGCGTAGGGTACACAATGCTCGATGCAAGCAGGGAAAGGTCGAATTGAGGGCGGGTTGTTACCATGTCAATCGTGTAATAATATCCATCCTCTCCTGGATTCTCCTGTTCCGCTTCATCAAGGGTATTATTCGGCGGATTGTTTTCCTTTGGCATTTGATCTGTTTCTTCTTTTATCCCTGTTTCATCCTCATAATGAACAGGTTGTGTAGGGGCTGCAGCGGAAATTGGCTCCTCGGCAAGTGCGTCTGATTCTTCCTCTTTCAGTGGCTCCACAGGTATACGAAGCGGTGCCTGTAATCGATCCATCGAGAGCATGGCTATTGGAGTCATTTCCTCCTCTGTTTCTACTGCTTTTCCTTCATTTCTTTTCAAAGGGATAAAGAGGATCAGTATTGATAAAAATACCAAGACAATGATCAGGAATACTCTTTGCATACGCTTCATGGATGGTCCTCCACAAGACAATACAGCGTACCAACACCACGTTCTTTCAAAAACGTGATGATTGGATGGATGATCTCATAAGGAGTGTTTCTATCAGCAAGCAGTGCGTATGTATCTTGCCTCGGAATAGAGTCAAGAGCTATAGAAGATCCATCCAAGAACAGTTCTCCTGTATGAGAAACAACAATTGTTGAAATGTCTGTATCTTCCAGGATCTCTGCGTGTGCGGAAGCTGCTTGTAGTGGCAGAGGAGTCTGCTGGGTGCTGATGGCAAGGATGAGAAAGAACAAGAGCAAGAGGAAAGCAATGTCGGTAACTGTGGAATTGGGACCATGCCGGTATTTTTTATTCATCGGAAAGCTCCAGGGAGAAGGATGCCGTGCTCTGCTGCTCAATAATTGAAAGGAGGGTAACTACATGCTGCCAGGAGGTGTTTCTTTCCACTATGATGGAAACATGTTTGGCTGATGCGATGAGCTGAGCAATAGATTGTAACGCTTGCGTTTCATCACCTAGAAGTATTGATCCATCTTCCAGGATAGTGAGAGTGATGAGAGCTGTTTCAGGAGTTTTGGTTGTTTCTGAACTCTCAAGTGAGATGGGTACACTTCCCGAAGAAGCGATACCCGAGAGAAGCAGGAAGAAGATGATCAGGAGGAAGGCAATGTCACTTGGTTGCCCTAGGTTTCTTCGGTTTCGCATAACATTGTACTTGCAGTCTCAAGTATGAAACTGCTGATTGTAGCTATAATGGAGATAATCAAGCCAAATGCCGTAGTATAGAGAGCCTCATACAGCCCTGAAGCAATGATTTGAAGCTGTACTGAAGAGGCCTCAGCTACCGATCTGAATGCATTGATCATGCCGGTTACGGTTCCTAGGAACCCGATCACCGGGGCGATCATGGCAATAAGATCCAGAATAGAGAGTACGGGTTCTATCTCTCGCATATGCATTCTCGAGTGGTTTTCCCAGATCAGGAACAGGGTAATTCCTCGCTCTATACTGAGTACCATGGTTATGACCAATAGGGCATAGAGCGGCCACATGACCGCTCCCCCCTTTTTCATGATCAGTATCAGGTTGGTTATTTCCATAGGTTAAAACCGTACGGTTCCTCCAATTCTGATCTTAGTTCCTGGCATGGGATATCCACTGGTAAGTTCGTAGGAAGTGTTGAGTACGTTGTCTACGGCAAGGTATGCCTTGAGCTTCTTGTTGACCTGCATGTTAACACTGAGATTGAGCAGGAATGCACTGTCAAGTGAGCTGGTTGCTCCAAGATACTCAGCACTGACTACACTTTCAAAGCGATCAAGGGTCAAAAACAGTGAACCTTTGGCTGTGTGGTTTCTGTTACCCCAAACTTCTACGTTGTCAGCAAAGGTATTTCCTCCTGAGAGATCATAACTCTTGTTGTAGAGATAGCTGGCTTGTAAGGTGATTTGCTCTGCAAGTTCAAGCTCCACTGATTGTTCTGTGCCAAGGTAGACGCTGTGGTCGATATTGGTGTTGCCTGTAATTGCATTAATGACATCTCTACCAAAAAGAACAGATTCATATGATAGTGGTCCGATTTTGGTGTCAACACCCAGGTCAACATTTATTCCTTTCTCTGCTTTCAAGTCTGGATTTGCATATCCAGGCCAGTATAGTGCAGAGAATGTTGGAACATCTTCCGCGTAACTGATACTCGCTTTAACATCGGTATTTGGGACAACTGCATAAATAATACCTAGGGAAGCATTAGGAGAAATCATTGCATTGTCGCTTAGATATGCGATGTTCAAACTGGGATGTATGGATAGCCTGCCATCGAGAAAATATGCACTTCCATGGGCAGATGATGATATTGTATGTCGTGTGCGCTTTCCAATTGCCGTACTGTCAACATAATCAAGGGTGTACAAAAGCCCTGTGTTCAATACATACGTTTGTCCAACGTTCCACTTTGCGTCAATTTGAGCTGATGCTTTATGTTTATTGTGAGTGCTCTCAGTAGTAACCATCCCGTTATAAAAGTCAACTTCATCATGGAAGAATAATCTGCTGAAATTATAACTTGCAAGTGCTGTAACATTTTCAATTAATTCGTTCACATCGGTAACTTCAATTTTATTTGTGGTGTTGAAATTAAAACCTTTGCTATAGTCATCTGGCGTCAACCCTTCGTCATACAAAGGATTTATTACATATCCTCCAGGGACAGCTAAATCTTGATAATCTGCATAGCTGTTCGATGAAAGATTCATTGACTTGCTTATATCCTTATTATAAGAGATAGATCCATTGATTCCATACACTTGTGCATTTTTTCTAAGTTTTATGATAGGAGTATCATCCTTATATGTGTAGGCATTCTGGGCCGCAAGACCTCCAATGGTGGCGACAATGTCTTCACTGGTGTATGAGAAATCAAGCTTTTGACTATCAACCAAAGAGAGCCAATTGCGTGAGCTGCTTGTACCGTAGGCCAGGGGCAGGAAGGAACCGTTCTCAAAGGAGAGTGAGAATGGTGTTTCACTTTGCTGTCCTTTCTTCGTTATGATGTTGACCATTCCCCCTATTGCATTGGTCCTGCCTAGGTTGCCTGGTCCGCTTTTGACAATTTCAATCCGTTCAATGATGTCAATGGGAATGATGGATAGGTCTACAGTCCCATCATGGGCGGAGGAGAGGAGCACTCCATCCAGATAGATGAGGTTCTTGGATGAAGTTGCTCCACGAATTACCACGGTCTGGAGTGAGCCAAGACCCCCGACAGAGTTAAAAGAAGTCCCAATAGCCTTTCCTACCAACTCAGCCGTTGTCTGTGCGTTGTATGCCATAATTTGTTCTTGCGTGATAACAGAAACAGACGAAGCTGTATTGGTTTCCGCTTCGGAAAGTGGTGTTTCAGCAATGACCAATTCATATGCTGTTCCGAGATCAACGAGATCTTGCGTTGCAAATAGAGAAAAGACGGTGAGCAACAAGACCAGAGAGAAGGTTCCGCGCTTCTGCATGAAGAGCCTCCAGAGAGTGTTGTCTGGTCATCCTGCGTGGAAATAGTATGTGCATGGGAGTATGAAATATCTGGACGATATACATAATCATAGCTGTTTCTTTCTCCACGAAGAATTGTTATCTGGAAACGTCTCCTGGCTTACGACTCTTCTTACTGACAGGCCTTCTCGTCCTCAAAGGGACAATGGCATTGTCTGCTTTCATCATCGATTACAGTGGCGGGACCGCCGGGGAATCACACCCCGTTCCGTTTTTCCAGATCCAGCATGTGCATGGTAAGCGTTGAATTGCTGTTGGTCAAGGCTATGTTTGGGAACCAATGTCTGCTTCTTGCTTTTTACTGTGACCCCTTCATATACTGAATATAACACCACAGAAGGAGTAGCCTATGTCAGGAAGATTCATTATTACCAAGACCCCAAAGGGGTTTTATCGGTTCAGCCTTCAAGCTGCAAACTATCAGACGGTCCTTACCAGCAAGAACTACTCAAGTCTTGCGACTTGCAGGGAAGGTGTGGAGACAATCAAGAAGAATGCCCTCTCCCCGATAGAGGACCAGACATTACAAAAACCAGGTCCTTCGCTAAAATACCCAAAGTATGAGGTGTATTTTGACAGCGCTGGGAAATATCGATACCGGCTCTTGGCTTCAAACGGCTTGAATGTTGCGATTGCTGAGGACGGGTATACTACCAAGGCAGGTTGCCTGAATGGAATTGAATCCATCAGCAGGGCAGCCGTTGATGCCCAGGTGGATGAAAGCGCTCTGCAGAACTGAATAATTTAAAAGCATAATGAAAACAACAGGTCGCCAACTCTGTACACGACGACCTGTTGGTTGTCGTGTTAAGGCGTTGCATCTTCCTGTTGTTTTTATCATAATGCCTAGCTGTATATGAAATACCGAATACCATTACTCTTGATAGTTCTCATAGGGATCTCTTTATTGTTTGTATCCTGCGACAAACCTGCGACTGAACCAGAGTCGCAGAGCTTTCTCATGCTGGGGACTGTCTGCAAGATTACCATCTACGACCACCCCAGCGATGAAGCGTTCTCTGCTGCCTTTGATCGGATCAGGGAGATTGAGAACCATATGAGCCTCCATACAGACTCCAGTGAGATTGCCTTGGTTAATACCAATGCAGGCAAGGAAGCCGTACAGGTTTCTCCTGATACCTTTGCAGTTATCGAGAAAGCACTTGAGATAGCCCGCCAGAGTGGGGGAGCATTCGATCCAACCATTGCACCGTTGGTTCAAGCTTGGGACATTGGAGGGGAGAATGCAAGAAGACCCCCCGATGAGGAGATTGCAACCTTGCTTCCCTTGGTTGACTACACCAAGGTGGAGCTTAATGCAGAAGCTTATGAAGTATATCTGCCTGAGGAGGGTATGGCCCTTGACCTCGGCGGTATCGCCAAAGGATATGCAGCTGATGAGGTGAAGCAGATACTGCTTGAT
>NZ_JAEKNT010000330.1 GCF_016406725.1 Sphaerochaeta sp. S2
GCATACCTGAAAGCAAACTACCCTGCTGAATTCTGGGCTGCCAACCTCACCAATGAGATGGGAAGTCCAGATAAGTTCAGTGAGTACTTGCAAGTTGCAAAAGACAATGGGCTGGATATCCTACCTCCATCGATCAACTACTCGGACAAACATTTCTCTGTCGTTGATGGAAAGATTGTCTATGGACTTGCAGGTATCAAGAATGTTGGCGAGGGGATCGTAGAACTCATTGTAAAGGAGAGGGAAGAAAACGGGCCTTACAAGGACTTGCTTGACTTCCTTACCCGCCTGGATACCAAGGCGATGAATACCAAGCTTTTGGAGTCACTGATCAAGGCAGGGGCATTCGACACACTGGGGACCAATCGCCCCACCCTGCTTGAGAATCTCAGTGATGCCATCACCTATGTACAGAAACGAAAAGAAGCAACTGCATTCGGGCAGATCTCGCTCTTTGATGAGGAGACAGAGGCTGCCATGGAGACCTTTTCCATGCGTGAGGTACCTGACTGGAACTTACCTGAAAAATTGGAAATGGAAAAAGGACTGCTCGGGTTCTATATCTCTGGACACCCACTGGATGCATTCAACCAGGCAATTGCACAGCGGGTGACTGTCAATACCGCAAAACTGGAACAGGTCCCCTTTGGTCGTCCGGTCAACATCATAGCCATGGTCACAGGAATCAGGCCTTTCACCACCCAAAAGGGCAGCGTTATGGGATTCTTGCAGCTCACCGACAAGAATGCAACCTTCGATGCAACGCTCTTCCCAAAGACCTATGAACAGTATCGGGATATTCTCAAGGTGGATGGAATCTATGGGTTTGTAGGAAAGTTCGATAACTCCCGAGGCAATGACAAGATCTCCTATCTTATCGAGCAGATTCTCGTTGACCCAAACCAGCTTGCTCCAGTGGCGGTAAGCAGATGCCATATTGAACTGGAAAAATCCTTCTGCAACAATGAACACATCACACAGCTCAGGGACCTCTGTCTCTCCTATGGCGGGTCCTGTTCTCTCCTGCTCCACTTCAAGGAGGAGGGACAAGAGTCTCCCCTCAGTGTTGCCTGTGGAAGAGAGTTCAGTGTGCGCTATTGTGATGAATTGGTAGAAGCAACAAAGGAAAATCCTGCTATCTTGCATATTTGGTTCGACTAACGCTAAAAAGTTCGGTATCTTACTAAGGTGGAGGAATGCGATGAACCAAACCTATTATGAAAGCGGCATGGCTGCAGCAGGCGGGGGAAATGTCTTGATGAGCATTGCCTCGATTGTTGCAAGCTTGCTCTCATTCTACTCCTTGCTGATCTGGCTCAGGATCATCCTTACCTGGATCAGGGTACCTGGACAGACACAGGAAAACCCGCTTGCCTACTACATAGGAAAGGTAGTTGACCCCTATCTCTCATGGTTTAGGGGGATATCCAGCCTTAGGCGCAGTCATATCGACCTTACCCCACTGGTTGCCTTGGCAGTCCTATCTGTAGTGCAGTCAATGCTCCGCTTCTATGGGGCATATGGAACCATTACCATCGGCATGGTTGTTGCGTTGATCATCCAGACACTCTGGTCGTATCTACTCAGTCCTGTTTTCTGGTTCTTGATCATCCTCTTGGGCTTTCGGCTCTTTTTCTGCTACAAACGCAGCGCAAAAACCATCAGCTACATCACAATGCTGGACTCCCTGATCGGTGGTGTCCTGAACTGGGTCCAGAGATTGTTCTACCCAAAACGCACGATCAACGACCGTCAGCTTGTTACCACAGCCCTGGTTTTCTTCATTGTTCTTAATATTGCTGCATCCTTTGCAATCAGGTTCCTTGTGAACTTCTTTGGGAATCTCTCCTTCTAAGCCATGGAGTATTTGAGGAACCTGCATCAGCCCATCACCACCTTGAGTGGGGTGGGCCCTGCTGCAAAGACCTCATATGCTGAACTGGGCATTACCACCTTCAGTGATCTCTTGTTGTTCTCTCCAAGGACATGGGAAGACAGAAGCCGTATCCAACCCTTGGGAGGCATCCAGGACAACCAGATGGCAAACACCCTGGTGGAAGTACTCTCTCACTCGTACTTTGGGATGAGAAGCGGCAAGAAGCGGACCCTTAAAATCATTGTACGTGATGTCTCCGGCCAAGGTGATGGTCGCTTGAGCTTGCTCTGTTTTGGCCGTAACTTCCTGGAAAAGACCATCAGGATCGGAAGAATCTACTACCTCTATGGGAATGTAAGCTGGCATCATGGAGAGCTGCAGTGCTCCCAGTTCGAACTCTACCCAGCCACCGAGGATGGGGACTTTCCAGCGCAGTTCGGCAAGATTCTTCCCATTTATCCACTAAGAGGATCATTGAGCCAACGTCTGATCAGAAAGAATGTACAGGAAATTCTGAGAAGCATACACCACTTCCAAGAGGAATTGCCCGAAACATTGATAGAGAAATACCAACTGCTCTCCACTGACGAGGCTATTCGTAGCTATCACTTCCCACCAACAATTGAACTTCTGAAGCAAGCACGAAGAACCCTCGCATTGACTGAACTCTTCTACTTCCAGTTGATTGCACGCCGACACAAGGGCCTGCAACAACGACTCGTAAACCAAGGCCAGGGCATCCCTACCAAACTTGAACTGCACTTCATGGAGAAACTTCCCTTCAGTCTCACCAAAGACCAGATGACCAGCTTGAAGGAGATCAGGGAAGATCTTGATGGGGAGCTGCCGATGAACCGGCTACTCCAAGGTGATGTGGGAAGTGGAAAGACCCTCATAGCCTGGATCAGTGCCCTGCATGTACTCTCCCGCGGAGCGCAGGTAGCCTTTATGGCTCCCACAGAGTTGTTGGCTCGTCAGCATGCAGAGTCAGCAGCAAGCCTGCTTGGAGAGATGGGTATCCGGCTGGCCTTCCTCACCGGTTCTGTAAAGAGCAAGGAAAGGCGACTACTGCTCAAGGCAATTGCAGAAGGAGAGGTAGATATCATCATCGGAACCCATGCGCTCTTCTCTGCCGAGGTCAGTTTCAAGAACCTGGCCTATGTAATCATCGATGAGCAGCACCGATTCGGGGTGGAACAGCGACTTGCATTGACCCAGAAAGGCACGGTTCCTGACGTATTGCTGATGACAGCCACCCCTATTCCCCGTACCCTTTCCCTTACTGTATTCGGGAATCTCAATGTTTCCACCTTGAGAACCATGCCACCAGGAAGAAAGCCGGTGATCACCCATCTGGTCAATGAACAGAGCAGGAGGAGGATGTATGCATCGGTAGGGGTCGAGTTCAAACGTGGCCATCAGGCATATTTCGTTTACCCGAGAATTGACGACAGTGGGCAGAGTGACCTGAGGGACGTCATTTCCATGTATGATTTCCTCAAGCAAGCGTACCCCGATGTTCCCTCAGCCCTAATCCACAGCAAACTGGACGAGGAAGAGAAAGTCACCATACTCAAGGACTACCAAGCCGGAAAGCTTGGGTATCTTGTCTCCACCAGTGTTGTTGAGGTCGGAATCGACATACCCAATGCAACCTGCATGATCATTGAACATGCCGAGCGATTTGGGCTCTCTGCCCTTCACCAGCTCAGGGGAAGGGTTGGCCGTTCCCAGTTGCAATCCTACTGTTTTCTGGTTTTCTCCAATGAGTTGACCGATGAAGCAAAACAACGGCTCAAGGTAATGAAGGAGTCGAACGATGGCTTCTACATAGCAGAGCAAGACCTCTTGATCAGGGGCCCCGGGGAACTGACAGGAACCAAACAGTCCGGCTACCTTAAGCTCTCCTACGCATCCCTGACGGAGGACCTCCCCCTTATCGAGATTGCAAGAGAGGAAGCTGACCAGATACTTGCCTCCGACCCAGGGTTCTTGGCCCCCTCTCTCACGGTGATCAGGGAAGTGCTTATCCATGCTCCTCCCTTCAGCGCTGAAGGAAGTGAGGCGTAACTTGCACATTTCACCACAATTACCTATCATCAGTCCCATGAGGCACAGAATATGAGAATTACCGGAGGAATGTATCGGGGAAGGACAGTCGCATGTCCACCAGGGGTCATCAGACCAGCCATGGATATGATGAGAGAATCTCTCTTCTCCATCCTGGGAAGTCTGGAAGGGAAAACTTGGCTGGATTTATTCACCGGAAGTGGTTGCGTCGGAATCGAGGCAGCAAGCCGGGGGGCAAGACTGGTACACTTGGTCGAGAAAGACCGACAAAAAAAGGCCACCATCATGGATAACATCAGCATGGTAGAGAGCGAGATCAAGCTATTCATGGCAGATGTACGACGTTTCATTCCGACCGCCAAAATGCAGTATGACATTGTATATGCAGATCCTCCTTTCCCCATGCAGGGCAAGGTTGACCTGGCAAAGGCTGTTGATAAGCAGAAGCTCCTTACCCCAGGAGGATTGTTCATCATTCACTACCCATCCGAAGAGAAGAAACAGTGGCCAGAGACGATAGGTTCCTTGGTCTGTTATGATGAGCGTAAATATGGAAGAAGTACCCTACGCTTCTATCGAAACACCAAAGACAAGGACCTAGCAGATGTATGATGAACTGATTACGATTGATGAACGAAATGTGGCACACAGCACCTTCGCCACGTACAGCTATGAGACCGATTGTTTCACTGATGCTCGTCTTGCCTTCTATTTCCAGGTTGTACAGGAAGCAGCAGGGACCCATGCAGCAAGCAGGGGGTGCTCGATTCCTGAAATGCATAAAGAGGGCAAGACCTGGGTGATTACCCGCAGCCAGATGGAAGTGTTCCGCTATACTCGTTGGCCCGAAGTCTTGAAGGTGGAGACCTGGGCACAGGAACCGATCAGGCTGCATCTTCCCCGTGTTGTCAGGGCATTCGATGCTGAGGGAAAGCTGCTGTTCATTGCCAAGACCTTCTGGGCAATCCTTGATCTGGAACGAGGCAGACCGTGCAGGCCCAAGGACATGTCCCTACGCATCGGCCTTCCCCCATCTGAGGATACAGAACACTCAGTGGATATGCGTCTTGAGAACAATCGTCATGGGGAAGATGAGCCTCTTCATCGATTGGCTGTCCATACCCCCAAGATAACCTATCTTGATACTGACCGAAATCTGCATGTAAACAACATATCCTATCTCACTTGGGCCTTGGAGAGCCTTCCCTCTGACTTCCGAAACCGCTGCAAGGCCACGGAAGTGGACGTATCGTATCTTCGGCAGACCTTTCTAGAGGATGCTGTTGTTGTATACACCGAGAGCAAGGACCCTGATGCATTGCAGAAGGATACCCCCCTCTTGCACCATAGGATCATCAGAAAAGAGGAAGATGGGAGTGAGACCGTGGTTTGGGCTGGTTCCACAAGGTGGAAGAGGCGGGAAGATCTTAGATAAAGACCTTCCGCAAGGAAGGGTCCTTGCCCAAGAGCAAACCGATGGACTCCCTGACAGGATAATAGCCATGCTTGGAATTGGCACTGTAGTAGCAATACCAGCAGGCCTCTTCCTTCTTAAAGTGTACATCACAGCTGACTATGTATCGGCTGGCCCAACCCATCTGGGGAGGGACCAGAAGCGGTGAGCGATAGGACGGTCTGAAAGACACCCCATCGTTGCTTTCCAGTTGCATCAGCACCGAAGCCGTCTTTGCCTGCTTCTTGTCCCAATACATTGCACACTCAAAGCCGATATATCCGTCTTCTGCACGGAATACCTTGATGCTTCCTACCGCCATGCTCCGATAGGGATCATCAGGGTCCGGGGAGAGCAGTGGTTCTCCCTCGTTCGCAAGAGCATACGGCCCCTCAATGGTTGAGGAGATTGCAAGCGCAAAATGTCGACTTGTCTTTTGTTTGGTATCAGGAAGCAAAAGATGGGAAGCTCCAAAGTACAGCCTATACCCCGCCCCATTCTTGATGATCTGCGGCCGTGAGACCCTCGGCTTCTTTAATCCATCTGAGGAAAAAGGAATATCCCGGCTATCCAGGATGATCTTTGGCTCGCTGAAAAGAATCAAGTCGGTAGAGGAGCACATTTCAAATCGGCTATACCGTACTTTCTCTTGCTCTCTTCGTTTCAGCCTTCCCTTCTTCAGGTTCGGTAAGGAAGCATTATGTTTTTCGTAGATAAGGTAATACACCCCATTCTCTTGATATATTGAGGGAGAGTGCCCCCGTAGGGCAACCATCTTCCTTGGTTCCCAGCTGATCCCATTCTCACTGATGAAGTGTTCAATTCCCACCCAGGTATGGCCAAAAAGATGCCATTTCCCATCAGGGCTTTCTTCTGGAAACAAGAAAAAGGGGTCACAGAGCCTCGGCATATACCATCGGCTCCTGATGACCGGTTCATCACTGAATGGGTACCAAGATATTCTTGAGAACGTGGAGAGGGACTGGTTCATGGTCTCAGTCCTCTCTGCGCTTTGGCTTTCTCTTTCTATTGAAAAGTGGGCTGAGGTTATCCTCCAGATTGAACTTGTTGTTCATCCACTTGATGATTCGGGAGTACACCCAGAAACTCCCTCCGATACTTACCAGGAAGGTAAGACCCAACCAGAGGGGAATGAGGGAGCTGTTCGGGTCGACAAAACGGGTGATGAGTACAAAGCAGATGATGAAAAGAACCATCATCAGTACAATGTTCAGTACGGTTGCCGCCAACATAAACCAAACGGTGTTCATTTTCTTAGACATTGTTATCTTCCTTCGTTTCAGAGTTTTCAAGGAGCAGACTAGCGGCAAGGAGGATTCCACTGACAACCAGTGAAGCGTCAGCAATGTTCCAGGTTGGCCATCGCTCAAACCCAAGGAATCCATAGACCTTTACGCTGATGAAATCCACTACCCGAAAACCCCTAAAAATTCGGTCGATCAAATTCCCCGTTCCGCCTCCCAGGAAGAGCGCAAGCACCCACCTCTGAAAAACGGAAAGATGAATCTTCCGTGAAAAGTATACTACACATACCGCTATAACCAAAATCACTGGCACAATGATGAAGAACAGCAACTTTACAGCGACAGGGAGCCCATCCCCCATACTGAAAGCAATAGCAGTATTGCGTACATGTACAATTGCAAGGAAATCACCAAGATAGCGAAAACCTATTGTGTTCTCTGGGATGGTGGCAACCACCCATGCCTTGCTGAGCTGGTCCGAAATAATAATAAGAACGGTGAGCATGAGCGGGATAAATCTGCTGGTATCTTTCTTTGCCATGGTGTTGACTATACTATAAGCCAGTGGGGTTGGCAATAAAACAAACCTCAAGGTCGAACGTATCCCTTATATGTTCTGAGAGGGCCTGCACCCCGAAAATTTCCGTTTGGTAGTGTCCTCCACCAATGACCGTGATACCAGATTCCTGTGCATCGTGGTAGATTTGATGTTCCACTTCCCCGGTGATAAAACAGTCCAGTCCATCACTGAGCGCTGCATAGACATCACTGCTTGCCCCTCCACTGACAATACCCACCGTTGTAATGGAATCCTTACCGAATGGAAGCACCACTGGATTCTCAAAACCAAGCTGTTCAGCAATCCACTTGGGGTCTTTACCCTCTTTGAATGCTCCCTTGAACCCAAGCATGGCCCCTTTATAAGGGGCAAAAGGCTCAATATCCTGCAAGCCCAGCTTTTCAGCCATGACCACATTGTTTCCCACCTTCGGGTGTGCATCGAGGGGAAGATGAGCCGCATACAGGTCCAAATTCCCTTTCAGCAATGTACTGATGCGCATATGGTGTGCCCCGGTAATTGGCAGAGGGGTTCCCCAGTAGAGTCCATGGTGCACGATAAGCAGATCGGCACCCTCTGATATGGCTTTCTCAAAGGTAGCTTGGCAGGCATCAACCGCGAAGGCAACCTTACGAACCTCTTTCTCCGGTCCCCCTACGACCAATCCATTGAGGGATCGATCCAAACCCTCAAAAGACCCAAGTCCCAAATATGTATCAAGATAGGTAACAAGTTTGCTTCGTTTCATGAGCCTAGTATATAGAGTTGACACCTTTTGTTCCACCACCTATAGTTCCTTCATGACCGATACCAAAAAGCGGGTTCATCCGCTCACCTATGAAGAAGCTTCCTTCGATTTTGATCCCTTGCTTATCAGTGAATGCCGAGCTTTGGGCAGCAGAGAACATATCGTTGGCCAGCCAAGGGCTCTTCGCAGCCTGGAGATTGGGCTCAGTCTGCAGAAATGTGGATACAACATCTTTGTAAGCGGAGAGGCCACGAGCGGGAGACATGAGGCGGTACGTTACTGTGCCGAGCACCAGAGAAACAATATCGATGCCATCAGGGACATTGTCTATGTGTGTAATTTCAAACAGCCAGACAGCCCCTCTGCCCTCACATTCCGCCCAGGGGAAGGAGAACGCTTCTGTGATGCATGCAGTGCATTCAATCAGGAACTGCTCAACCTTACCCAAGACAGCGACCACTTTCTCGAGAAAGCAGAGCGTCTTGTGGACCAACTGGAGCAACAGTTCCCCGACAATCGGCAACTCTCCTCCTACTTTGCCCATCTCAAGGCTGACCTTGCCCGAGAAGCTATCCATATCCAACACCTCGATGCAGAGATGCTCAAGAGTGACCCGATAGCACGGAAGTACCAAGCCAACCTGCTTGTCAATCACGCACAGACAAGACAACGTCCCCTGATCATTGAGTCCTACCCTACCTTCGACAACCTTTTTGGTTCAGTGGACTCAGATGAGAAAATACCCCATCTCAGTCTCCATGCAGGATCTCTGCTTGAGGCAGCAGGTGGGTTTATCGTCATAGAAGCAGAAAAACTCCTTGGAGAGAGTGGCCTATGGGAATCACTCAAACGCTATCTCGATGCAAACGCCTTGGCTTATGAAGCAGGGCTTGTAACCAAGGGAGAGTTGAAAAGCAAGATGATCAGGCCCCAGGTGGTTCCTCTCCCGATCAAGGTCATTCTCATCGGTAGCGAAGAGGTATATGACATGCTCTCTGATGAGGATGAGCGATTCCTGACGCTCTTCAAGATCTGCGCACAATTTGATTATTCGATGGACCTCTCCAAGGAAGCAATCGCACAAAGCATCTGGGCCTTGGATGCTTATGCAAAGAGCCATCACTTGCTCCCCCTTGAAGATAGCGCCTTTGGGCAGTTGCTCCGCTACTCTTGTTGGTATGTGGAGTCCCGTACCCATCTGACAACGCACTTTTCATCCCTGTATGATGTCATTGAGGAAGCTCACTGGTGGGCGAAGCACCATAACCAGGCATCCATCGATGGAGAACTCATTCTCCGTGTAAATGAGGAGCGGGGATACATCAATGGCATCAGCGAAAGCAAGATCAATGAAGAGATCCTCAGCGGTGATATGATTATCAGCCTCTCCGGCACAAAAGTCGGGGTAGTCAACGGCTTGGCTGTCATGGATCGTGGCAGTGCTTCCTTTGGAACCCCTACGGTTATATCCTGCACTGCCAGCCCAGGAAATGAAGGCATTGTTAATATTGAACATGAAGCCGGACTCAGTGGAGAGATACATGACAAGGGTCTCCTGATCCTGGAAGGATACCTGCGCAAGCATTATGCCCGCACCTTCCCACTCTCCATTTACGCCGGTATTGCCTTTGAGCAATCCTATGCAGAGGTTGATGGAGACAGTGCCTCCTCCAGTGAACTGCTTGCCCTGCTCTCTGCAATTGGGGAACTGCCTGTACGCCAGGATATCGCAGTGACCGGGTCGGTCAATCAAATGGGATTGATCCAACCCGTCGGTGGTATCAACGAAAAGATTGAGGGATTCTTCCGTACTTGTTTGGCAACAGGGCTCACCGGAAAACAGGGAGTCATCATTCCAAAGCAGAATGTACGCAACCTCATCCTTCCTTATGAGGTACTGAACGCCATCAAGGAGAAGCAATTCTTCATATATCCGGTCAGTACCATAGATGAAGCGATGCAGATACTCACCGGAAGAAGTGTCGGTGTTCGCAATGCAAAGGGCAACTGGAGTGCAGGTAATTTCAATTTCGATATTGAAGATAAGCTGAAACGAATGTATGTAGCAGTTACATCCAACCGGGGTTAGTGATCTGAAACAGCATAAACTTGTAACTGAGCTTGGAGCGGATCGGACGGAGAACAAGGCCAAGGAAGCGAAGATATCGAGATATCTGAGCTGACACGAACGAAGTCCATCAGTTCGATAGGCCCAAGAAAAGTAAAGATTTCAATGTTACAGATCACTAGCGCTCATATACCAACTACAGAGCATAATCCCTGTGGCTACCGCTACATTCAGGGAACCCTTGGTTCCCCCCATCGGGAGGGTCAACCGGCCAAGGGAGGCTTCACTTGCTTTCAGCAAGGAGGGACTGACACCCAGCTCTTCCCCACCGATAATCCCTACCCCTTCTCTTGGAAAGGGAAACTGGGAGAGTTCCTTACCACCTGTCTCCAAAGCAAAGAGGGGAAGTGATTGTATCCGCTGCAATACTACGTCCTCAGGCAGGACCTCATGGTCCACTGTATCGATACATCCCCTGCTGGTTTTTATCGTACGGGGGTGGTCGAGTCTTGCACACCCTTCGATCAAATAGATCTTCTGCACTCCAAAGGAGTCTGCACTACGGAATATGGATCCTATATTATAAGGAGAGCGAATGCGGTCGAGCACCAGTATATGGGGGAGGATAAGGCGAGCTGATGCATCAAGCTCCCCCTGATCATCGGTAAGGTCCCAATCGGAGGGGTCACTTCCCAAAACTCCAAGGAGAAAATAGTGGATATCCTCGAGAAGGATTGCCAGATCTCTTCCTTGGACCAAGGGGACTCTTCTTATCAGCGAACGCAACTGCTTTCTTTGTTCTTCATCCAATACCTCAGAAAACTGCTGCTCTTCAGAGAGCTTGAGCAGTCCATACAGATATGAGGTATCCATCTCCTGCTCCTGGGACAACTGATGAAACAGGCTTGCGCATTTTCTTACACAAGTCCGGCTTTTCAGGCTTCTAAGCTTCTTCAGTGTGATCATCACGATCCTGTGCCTGGGAGGGCGCAACCAACAAGGCAAACTCTCCCTTGATCGAAGGTTTTGCACCAAGTACTTCCATCACCTGGGAGGCATTTCCCTGTAAGAACTCTTCAAACTTCTTGGTCATTTCCCTCCCCAATACAATCTGGCGCTCCCCATCCAGTTCAGCCAACTCGGCAAGTGTCTTGAGAATTCTGAAGGGCGACTCATAGATGATGAACGCCTCATCCCGGCTGAGCAGCTCTTCCAGACGTTTCTTTCTTCGTCCCTTCTTCGGGCTGAGGAATCCTTCGAACGTGAACGTTTTGCCTACATACCCTGCCACACTGACAAGCGCTGATTGTGCAGAAACACCAGGAATAGGAACAACAGGGAATCCAGCCTGGCGTACCGCACTGACCACACGCGCTCCCGGGTCACTGATACCCGGGGTGCCTGCATCACTGACAAAGGCAACGTCCTTGCCTTCTTCCAACAAGCCTACGATGCCTTTTGCCGAGTTGATCTCATTGTGTGCATGACAGGCGATCAGGCGCTTGCTGATCCCCCAATGGGTCAACAGCTGCTGTGTATGCCGGGTGTCCTCACAGGCAATCACCTCAACGCCTTTAAGCGTCTCAACTGCCCTGTAGGTAATATCATCTAGGTTTCCAATGGGTGTCGCCACCATATACAAGGTACTCATGGATGCAGTCTACACGCTCTTAGTACCCCTTACAAGCCAATGAGGATGGTAGTATTGGCCATAGGAGTTGGCATAATTTACCAAACATGGTGGCAAGACACCGAATATGCGATGATTTTCAATGGATAATTCCCATATTATCAAAGTTGGCACGCCTTATGCATAGTAGTCTACGTACAAACAAACGCAAACAACAGCCACCTAGTGGCGAAAGGAGACAATGATGCAGATGTTCAAGAGAATCGCCGATATCTTCAATTCCCACGTAAACAGTGCTTTGGATAAACTCGAAGATCCGGCAAAGATGATCAATTTGATGATCACAGAACTTGAGGAAACCCAGAGCAAGGCTCGTTCTTCAATGGCAGCAAGAAAAGCTGAACAGGTAAGCCTGGAGCGTGAGAAGGCAGAGTTGGAGAAGTCGCTTCTTCGTTGGGATGACCGTGCCAAGCTGGCTATCACCAATGGCAGGGAAGACCTCGCCCGTGAAGCCTTGATCGAAAAGAATAATGCAAAAGCAAGAATCAAGCGAATCGAAGAGCTTGAAACAAACCTGCAGACCATTCTTGCCAGTCAGAGCAGCCAGCTCACCCAGATTGCTGACAAGCTCAAGGAAGTGAAAGATAAGCAACAGATCCTTGTCCAGAGAGCAAGAAGCGCAAAGGAAAAGAAGCAGGTTGCTGAAACC
>NZ_JAEKNT010000331.1 GCF_016406725.1 Sphaerochaeta sp. S2
GTGTATCGATTCTTGATGTAACCATGGGAGAAGAAATATATTCTGGTTAAATAGTCTGAATTACCCTATATAGCGTAAATAGTAAGGAAGATTATTCACTATTCATAAGATTTAAAGATAAAGTATTTTGCTAAGATTATATAAGTATTGATATGGATTATTTTCAAAGCAAAAGAAATATCCAACTGGCACATAAGCGTGCTGGTTGGATATTTCATGTAAAACCTGAATTATTAGCTGAGACGTTTCTTTTGTAGGTAGTTTTGAATTATCCTATTAGCAGTAACAAATCCAACCACCTTGTTGTCCTTGTCCTTCACGATAAGGATATTAGTTTTCTCCTCTTCCATTACCTGAAGTGCATCATACAGGTTAGCAGAGTAGGGTATGGATATATCGATTTCCTTCATCAACGAAGAGACAGGTTCCTTGCTCTTTTCTTTACTCTTGTGCAATCCGATGTATCCAATAGTTCCAACCACATTGTCCCCATCTATCACTGGGAGTAACCCGATTCCATGGTCATGCATAATATTCCAGACAGTCTCTGCAGTGTCGGATGGTTTGCAGCTTATCAGGTCATGTTTCATGATCTCTCCAACTGAGAGGGTCTTCATGGTAGGGATACGTTTGTCAAATTGTATCTGGATGCCTCGCCTGGTGAGCTTCTTCGTATACATCGTCTCCCCGTAGATAAGTCTTGCAACAAAGAAGGAGAGTACTCCGCTGAGCAATAGGGGTAGCATGATCGCATAATCACGTGTCATCTCAAATACCATGATAATGGCAGTGAGGACTCCTCCGGTTACACCCGAGACTATTGCAGCCATACCGACAATGGCATATGCAGAGATGGGACCTGTTGTCTCTGGGAAGAGCGTATTCACGATAATACCAACGGTTGCACCCAGAGCACCCCCAAGGAAGAGAGACGGAGCAAAGATACCGCCCGATCCACCGGAGGCAAGGGTAAGGGAGTTGGCAAGCAGTTTCATGAATATCAAGGCAAATGCCATCACCAGTGCAGTGATCTTATTATCAAGAACCAAGTCAAGGAAGTCGTATCCGACACCAAATACGTGGTAATTGCCAAACAGGCGTAGACTGATATAGCCAATGGTTCCTACGATCAGTCCACCTATGATTGATTTCACCGTAGATGGAATCTTCAGTCCATCAAAAAAGTCTTCCATTCCATATACCGACTTAATGAAAACGACAGAAAGCAATCCTGCAAGCAACCCTAACAATGCATAGAAAATGAGTTCATAATGGGAGACCATCGTATATTCTGGAACAATGAAAGCAGGGTGTGAACCCATGAACACTGCCCCCACAGTAGTGGCTATAATTGCCGATACCACTAGTGGCATGATGGTCATGATGCTGTACTCAGGGAGAATAAGTTCCAAGGCGAACATTATGCCGCCGATTGGCGCATTGAACGTTGCGCTGATTCCTCCTGATACTCCAGCCCCGACAAGAATGATTGTCTCCCTGGATGAGAGCTTGAGTGATTGCCCCAACGTAGAACCAAAGCTGGCACCAATCTGCACAATGGGGCCTTCCTTGCCGACTGATCCTCCTGAACCAATGGTAATTGCAGAGGCAAGTGATTTCACCAATGCAACGACAGGTCGAATCTTGCCTCGGTTTTCTGATACTGCGACCATGACCTCAGGAACTCCGTGTCCTTTAGCTTCCGGTGCCCATTTTGTGGTAATCCACTGGGCGAGGGTAATACCGATAGCAGGAACAGCTATGACAAAAGGACCCCAGGAACTGATAAGTCCACCACGATTATGTTGGAAGGAGAGTTGACCGGAAAAGAAGAGATTGTGGAAGAACTCAATCAAGTACTTGAATCCGGCAGCACCCAATCCTGCTATGGCTCCAACAAGAATACAGAGGAGGCTGATGTAGACCGTCCGCTGAATTTGACTCTGCTGTGTTAATACTACCCGCTCATATGTGGGTTTTTCAGAAAACTGGTTTTTGTTTTGCATTGTGCATATAGTTGTAACGAACAAACCGAAAAAGGTAAAGGCGGATTTTGATAAGGAAAACCAGACAAAAAGGTTTCCTTGTATGCAATTTGTTTTTCATTCTATTGCTTCCGGCTGATACCTTACTTCAACGACTCCACCACTTCCTCAATCTTCTCTGCCGCACTCTTGATCACCACATAGCCCCTATCACTGATGGTCTCCTGGGGAGGCGTATCTTTTCTTCTCATACTCAGCCAGAGAGCATCGCTTCCTACGACTTGCTGGCAAGCAGTAACAAAATGAGAGACGCTATCAGTTCCTTGTTTGTATGTGGCAAGCCGTTCTTCCAGGGATGGTACTTCCAATTCTTCTGCAAGCTTCTCTGTTTCCTGATGGATATCAGTGTAGAATTCACTGGTTGTATCAAGCAGCGACAAGAGGTAGAGTGATGTTTCCAAAGCTAAAGGCCTGAAAAGCCTGAGCTGAAGCGTGGTTGATGTTTGGCCCATGTAGTACCCCACGAGGTCTCCGAAATCTGAATATGCCTGGGATATTTCTGTTGCAGTATCTCCTATGACCTGGTAACACATCGCAAGCTTGTCGTCATCTGTCATTCTGTATCTCCTGTCAGGTTACCAATGATGCGGTTTCTTCCTGCTTCCTTTGCTTGGTAGAGCAAGGCATCTGCACGCTGTATGGCACTTTCCAGCGTATCATCAGTCGTAAGCAGGGTAAAGCCTCCGCTCAGTGAACAACCCTGTGTATTTGGATATTGCTTGCAAATAGCGCGCATCATCTCTTTCATCCCTTGCAAAAGAGGGGTAATTGCGTCCTTGTCCCTCCTTACCACTAAAAGCAGGAACTCATCACCACCCCAACGACCCAAAAGGTCTTGCTCTTCAAGCAGTGAAGATAAACCTTGTGCAGTATGCTGCAATACGACATCCTCACACTGATGTCCGTAGGCATCATTGAGGTTCTTGAAATAATCAATATCAAGCATAAAGAGATATGCGATTGCATTATCTTGTTTCTTGGGCAAATAGAGACTGATGAGTTGTTCGATGGTATGGCGGTTATAGAGGGTAGTAAGTTCATCATGCTCGGCAAGGTTCTTGAGATGCAGAGAAAGGGTCCTTTGGCTTTCTACTTGTGTTTGGAGATCATGTAATAACTTCTTATAGACCAGTAGAAGGACTATGAAATTGACAGTAAAGAGCATTAATCGATTGACGATTGCTGTAATGGCATACCCCGTGAAATCGAATCCATTGGTAGAAGGGTTTCCATGGATAATATTGTCAAGCGTGGTTATTATCCTGTAGATCTGAGTACCTGCCAAGATGGTGTAAATCACAAACAATATCACCATGAGTGATCCAAACCAGCCAGAAAAATTCGGGATGAAAACAGTATAATAGAGGGCGATAATTGCAAGGAAATATAGCGCATTGATGATGATGAAAATTTCCAAGGGGAGTGAAAGAAAGATCTCAGTGAGGGAGGAAATAATCATGGAAAGTATCAATACATAGCAAATTTTCCAGTGAACTGGACGTGCAGTATAATTAGCGAAACCGATGTAAAAGATCAGCCCTCCACTGAAG
>NZ_JAEKNT010000332.1 GCF_016406725.1 Sphaerochaeta sp. S2
TTCGTATAGGCCCCAGGTACTGCTGAAAGGGTGGATGCCCCAGCAGTCCTTGAAGGGGTACGTGATAAGATCCATCGTGGGAGGGTTGCCTCCATTGATGATGTTGCTTCTGCGGTTCTTTAGCTCGCGAGTGATCATGCAGACATGGTAACTGGTACCCTACTGCTGGTTGATGGTGGCTGGACCGCCCTCTAAGATGAAGAGTAGGTAAAGAATAAGAGGAGTGTCTTGTTTTTTGGAACTCACAATCCTATCATCTACCCATGATATATATTGTTGAGGACAATCCAGCAATTGCGGAGACCATCCAAGCTTACTTGCAGTTGGCAGGGTACACCACCGAAGTATTCGGGAAGTGTGAAGGTGTGATTGAAAGTCTGGAATACAAACATCCCCGTCTTTGCATCCTTGATGTGATGCTGCCTGATGGGGATGGCTTTCTTCTGGCCAAGCAGATTCATGCTACAGATGAGAGCATTCCATTCATATTCCTGACCGCTCGTGAATCCGAGAGTGATCGAATCACCGGTCTGGAACTCGGGTCAGAGGATTATATTGTAAAACCATTCAGTCCTAAGGAGTTGGTCTTGCGGGTTCAGGCAATCCTCAGAAGAGTAGAGCAGGGTGGTAAGCAACAAACAGAAGGTGATGTATTTGAATTGGACGGTCATACGCTTCAACTCAATGAACACACCCATGAAGTCGTCCTTGATGGTACATTGCTATCCCTTACGGCGCTTGAATGGAAGATGCTTCTTCTGCTTGCTGAGAACAGCCCCCAGTTGATCACAAGACAGCGTCTCTTGGGTGAATGCCTGGGGTATGTACATGACGGAAGTGACAGAACGATCAACACCCATATGAAGAACCTGCGATCAAAGCTTGGATCAGTTGAATGGATCAAGACAGTGAGGGGATTCGGGTACGCATTTGCGGGGAAACGGAAGGAAAGTTAGGATGAGAAGAACCATTTCCCTGTCAAAGCTGAACTTCCTCCTGGTACTCCTCAGCCTTCTAGTGTTTACCTCCTTACTGTCCCTGATGCTCTTTTTCGGATTGGATGCAACCCAGGATGCCTGGTACTCCCAGCAAACCACTAGCCTGCAGAGACAGATTGAAGAACGGGTCCTGGAAGTCTACAGGCAAGAAGGAACGCTGAGTGAAGGAAGCCTATCCGTTGCATTGGAAGACCTATTGCAACAACCAACCTACCTGATCATCTCCGATACTGGGAGAAACACGCTCTACTCCTACCATAAAACTGATCGCAGTGTTGGAAGGGCGAGGGGGTTTCAGTTTGGACAATTGGAAAACCAGAGGGTACTCCCCATCACCGGTGAGGATGGACAAACCATTGCCTACTATTCCATGCATCTGCCTACCTTTTCCGAGGTAGAAGCCAATGCAATGCTTGTCTCAGCTGCAAAGAATGTACTCATCTGGGCATTGCTTATTTCCTTGCTTGTAGCAGTACTGCTTGCCTTTCTCTTTTTTATCCCCCTCAAGAAGCGGAGTCGGGAACTCACGGAAGGATTGTCCAGTATGGCCAATCGTCAGCGGGATGTTGTATTAAAACAAAGTATGGTGAGTGAGTTTGCAGACATCAGTGAAGCAGCAAAAAAACTCCAGGAAAATTTATTGCATGAGGAGAGGCTTCGTAGTCAGTGGGCTGCTGATATTGCCCATGATCTGAGAAGCCCGGTTACTGTGCTAAGGGGCCAGTTGGAAGGAGTAGCGGATGGAGTCCTGAAACTGGACGAGCATCGTATTGCACTTTTCTTGGCAGAAACGCAGAAGCTTACCTATATGATCAATGACCTCTCTCTTCTGACGCATCTGGAATCCCCTGGCTATGAAGTACATACTGAGCCAGTAAGGGTCGATGAAGTACTCAAGGACCTGCTCTCCCGATTTGAAGTACAAGCAAAGAAGAGAGGAATGGCATTCTCTTACAATGCCTCACCCCTGTTATTGCAAGCCGATTTGAACCTGTTTACCAGACTCATGGACAACTTGATTTCCAATGCTGTGCGATACGGAGATGCTCCTTCCTCTATTGGCATCCATGTTGTGGGTGATTCGGCGGGTAATGCCGTGCAGCTGAGTATTGAAAACGAAGGAGTGATTGAAGAGGCCTTCCTTCCTCGGCTCTTCGATAGGCTCAGCAGAGCTGAGACATCACGTTCCAGTGAAGGTAGTGGACTGGGGCTTTCCATAGTTAAAGCCATTGCTGAAGCTCATGGTTGGAATATTGCCGTGACCAGCGAGAAAAAAACCAAATTTACCCTCTACTTTACCTAATCTTTATCTACTGTTGAAACTCTCTGGACACTACAGTGCGAAACTCTAGTCAAGACAAACAAATTGACTGGAGGTCAAAAAGGAAGAACAACAAACGTATTGGGATGGTAGCCATCCTCCTTATCGTCGGTATCGTAGCACTCAGTGCAACTCCTGCATTCGCACAAGGTAGAGCAGTAGCTCCAGTGCAGGGAAGGGCTGTAGCCGAAGCTCCTCGATCAAGCGTCCAGCAGAACCAGGCTGTACAACAGCGTGTGATGATGATGGATTGTACTGCAGAAGATTGTATTTTTGATGAGCTTCCCGCAGAACTGCAGGCCCAGATTGAAGAGAGAAGGGCAGAAGCTGAACTGAGACAGGCTGAAGGTGGTCAGTATCAGGGTGGTGGTCGTGGTCAGAAAGGCAACTCTCCTCAGGGTGGCATGGCCGGTGGCCGTGGACAGAAAGCTGAATCCCCACAAGGTGGATATGGCCGTCGCTAAATCGTAGAACACGTAATCTCCAAGAGGGTCTTCGGACCCTCTTTCTTAATGTAAATATCTGAAATAATGCATATATGATTGGTAATGAAATATAATCATATAACAATATAAATACTTGTATAATAAAGAAAAAAAACACGATTACTGTAAAAATCCCCTTGAGAAACACTACCTCTGGGCGCATACTGACCATAGTAAACGCAAGGAGAGCATATGAGAATTATTGATGTATTGGTTATTGGAGGAGGAGCCTCCGGATTGCAGGCAGCAATCACCACGAAGACTACCTATCCAGAGAAAGAAGTGGTTTTGGTTCGTAAGGAAGAGCAAGTCCTGATTCCTTGTGGAATTCCCTATATTTTCGGAACGCTCAGTGACAGTAGCAAGGATATTCTCCCAGACAAGTTGCTTACCTCAGTAGGGGTTGAGATTGTCGTGGATGAAATGACCGAAATCAAGGTCAAAGAAAGACAATGCGTGTTTGCAAGTGGCGAAACGATGCAGTATTCGAAGTTGATCCTTGCCCTGGGCAGTATCCCCACCAAGCCGGCTTGGCTCAAGGGTGGAGATCTGGAAAGAGTATTCACCATACCTAAAAACAAGGTGTACCTTGACAAGATGCTTGATCAACTCAAGGACCTGAAGGAGATCATCGTCATTGGTGCAGGCTTCATCGGTGTCGAGGTGTCTGATGAGCTGAACAAGAAAGGGTACCATGTCACCTTGTTGGAAATTGAGAAAGCAATCCTCAATCGTGCCTTTGATGATGAATTCGGAGCCCTTGCCCAGGAACATCTTGAAGAGCGTGGGGTGAAGGTCATTACCGGCAAGGGAGCCAGTGAGATCAAGGGAAAGGATGGAAAGGTCAGTGAGGTTATTCTCACCAGTGGTGAACATATCAAGGCTGATGCGGTAATCCTATCCATGGGATATGCACCCAATACTGCAATTGCAAAAGCAGCAGGCATTGAACTCAACGAGTTTGACTTCATCAAGACCTGTGAATATATGCGTGTATTGCCCTGTACCAGTGATATCGTTGCGGTAGGGGACTGTGCAGAGAAACGTGATTTTGTTACCAGGAAACTTGACCGTACGATGCTTGCCTCCACTGCATGTGCAGAAGCCAGGACAGCAGGGATGAACCTCTATTCTTTGAGCCCTTGTAAACCATTCACGGGGACCATTGCCATTTACTCTACAGCTATTGGCAATCATGCTTTTGGTACTGCAGGTATCACTGAGGCACGTGCCGCTGCAGAGGATTTCTCCGTCATCTGTGGCAGTTTTACCGGTATGGATACCCATCCCGGAAACCTCGAGCACTCCCACAAGCAGATGGTGAAACTTATTGTTGCCAGCGATTGTGGCATGATTCTCGGTGCAGAGGTGTATGGCGGTACTAGTATTGGGGAGTTGACCAACGCAATTGGTTTCCTTATTCAGAATCGTGTAACGGTCAAGCAGCTCCTTACGATGCAAATCGGTACGCAACCCTTGTTGACTGGTTCTCCTGCAGGATATCCTTTGATCAAGGCAGCCGAAGTGGTCGTAAAGAAGATGCGCTGTTAGGCATTTTCATTGATTTCTCTTTTGCCCTGTGTATGCTATAGTTAGCAGGGCAAAGGAGAGGTAACCTATGAAAACACTCATCATCTATGCAACTCGATATGGTACGACCGGGACCTGTGCGAATCTACTCAGTGATGCACTGGAAGGGGAGGTCGTATTACAAAACCTTGCAGATAATCCCACGGTTGATCTTGCCGGGTTCGAGACTGTTGTCGTAGGAAGCCCTGTCTATGCAGGTAGGATTAACAAACGGGTTAAGCGTTTTTGCAGTGACCATGAATCGACCTTACTGGGTAAGCGTTTAGGGCTCTTTACCTGTGATATGGAAGAAGGGGAAGGAAGTATCAAGCAATTGGATCATTGCTATGCCCCTCCCTTGGTTGCCCATGCATTGGTGAAAAACAGTTTTGGAGGGCAGTTCCTGTTCTCCCATATGGGATGGTTCACCAAAAAGATGATCAAGATGATGAGCAAGAGTGATGAGGATGTAAAACGAATCCAATATGACGCAATCAAGGAATTTGCCGACGTACTCAACAGCTAGGCTGTGCTTTCTTCGTTGCTGCCTTTCTCAATCGATTGTTGATTGCTACCCCGATTCCCTGTTCAGGCAACAGGGAACATACCATGAAACGTAGTCCCATGGAATCAAGCTTCCTGATCGCCCAATAGAGTCTCATTGCGGCTTTCTCGTTGTCCTTGTCTTCACTGATGTAGGCCACAGGGCCTTTGAACGAAACACCAATATCCTCAGACAGTAATACGCCCACATCCTCACATCCTTGGTACTGACGAACGTCATCAACCAGATAGAGTGGGGTCGTTGGGGCATAGTGCGATTCCAGCAATCCTGGGCTTTCCATCTTTGTGTCGGTAGGCCCAGCCTGTTTTGCCATGGCAACCTCGCCAAGCAAGGGCTTGAGCTCTTCACATCCGATTTTTCCTGGTCTGAGAATGGTGGGAATGGGTGTATGCAACGCAAGTACTGTTGATTCAATACCTACTGTACAGGCACCCCCGTCAAGGATTGCTGATATCCTGCCTGAGAGTTGCTCTCTCACATGCTCTGCAGTGGTAGGGCTGGTATATCCAAATCGGTTGGCGCTTGGCGCTGCAATTGGCTTACCGCTTGCCTTGATCAGGGCAAGGGCCAATGGGTTTGCAGGCATTCTTACCGCTACCGTCTCGCTTCCTGCCGTAACTATGTCGGCAACCTGGGGGTGTTTCTTCATTACCAAGGTAAGGGGGCCGGGCCAAAATTGTTCCATGAGGGCTTTTGCTTGGTCACTAACTTCAGCGACCAAGCCATCAAGTTGCGACAATTCAGCAATATGGACAATGAGAGGATCAAAGAATGGTCGTTCCTTGGCAGCGAAAATCCCCCTGACTGCTTCTTCGTTGGTGGCATCCCCGCCTAGTCCATATACAGTTTCGGTTGGGAAAGCTACCAGCTTTCCTTCAGCGAGTAGTTTCGCATCCTCTTTGATCAATCGGGGGAGGTCTATAGCAGGGTTTGGGTACAAACGGGTATAGGTGTAAGCATCTTCCAAGGTATGGAAGTGGAAGGTGAGATAGGGAGTAGTAACACCTGAGAGTGGACAGTAACAGGTAAGCGTCAGATTCTCCCCCAGCAGGTAAGACGCTTTCTCCTTTTCAAGGAGTGTTAACGGCTCCTCAGTTTCTATGAAAGAGAAGGCAGAATACAGCTTCTGGTAGTGCTCTGCGCTCTTGTGCTCTTCTGGCTTATACACCACCAGTAAGCTTGCAGAGGCAAAATTGTTTGCAGTACATTGTACTAGCATGGAAACAGGTACCATAGTGGTATGCATGATAAAAAAGCCCTCCCGAGTGCTCTTACGTGAGCGTATCGCAAAGCGAGGGTTTCTTGCAAGTGAAGGAGAATGAGATGGTGGTAAGAGCGTACAGGGAGACTGACATTCCTAGGATGAGAGCCATCTGGAA
>NZ_JAEKNT010000333.1 GCF_016406725.1 Sphaerochaeta sp. S2
ATGTGTATGAGAAACAGAAGCCATTGTAAATCTTGGGGGAAATGTCCTGACGCTGGGAAGAAAACCCGATGAATCCCTCTGGAGAATTGGGATTCAGGACCCAGATGATGGCCGGGGTGCCTATGTGATGATCGTGGAGCTGGATGATACCTCCTTGGTGACCAGCGGACCGTATGAGCGATTCCTGGAGTTCGAAGGGGAAACCTATCATCATATCCTGGACACCAAGACCGGGTTTCCTGTAGAAAGTGATTTCACCAGTGTAAGTATCATCACCCAAAGTTCTTTCCTCGCAGATGCACTTTCCACCAGTGTCTATGCCTTGGGGTATGAGAAAGGTATGGACCTGATCAACAGCCTTGATGGCGTACAAGCAGTATTCCTCACCGATGACAAGGAAGTGGTACTCAGTGAAAAGGCATCTGATGGTGAACTTGGATATTCCCTTACAGATGAAACGTATCGCATAAAAGAGTAGGGTCCAACCCTTGAGGAACAAGCTAGGCTGTCCATACAATGTTCATATGATTTGTTCAGCAATCCCTTCATCTAAAACCTTCCAAAGAAACAAACCAGCAAGGATGTCTTTTCATGGATACAAGGATGAAGCAATCACGAACTTGATGTATTTAGGATTAATTGGTCATATCGGCAATGAGTACTTGAATATTTGCTGATATTAGTAGTTTAATGAAGAAAATTGAAGTATATAAGTAATTAACATATTGGAGGATGATATGACCGGTACACATCAGGAAATATCGTACATTGTTCGTGAGCCCCGCCAGAAGAACACCCGCCTGGCTGAGGAACTCTTTTCCATGAAACAAGCCCAGTGCTCCCGTCGATTCCATCGACAGATCCCAGGCTACAGAATGAGTCCACTGCAGGGACTGCCCAATCTGGCAGCAATGTTCGGTGTTGGCGGTATCTGGACCAAGGATGAGTCAAGTCGCCTGCAATTGAATAGTTTTAAGGTTCTAGGTGGCTCCTTTGCCCTATACCGGTATCTCCAGAAATTGCTGGGTCTTTCTGGCCCTGACACCTCCTTTGAGTATCTTGCCAGCCAGGAAGTCAAGGATAAGGTTGGTGATCTTACCTTCGCCAGTGCAACCGACGGAAACCATGGAAGGGGAATTGCTTGGGCGGCAAAACGTCTGGGCTTCAAATGTGTCATCTACGTTCACTCTGAAACAAGTACCCGTCGTATTGATGCGATCAAGAGCAATGGTGCCAAGGTCGTGATCGTGGACGGCAACTATGATGATGCAGTTCGTCAGGTTGCCATCGATGCAGATGCGAACGGTTGGACCATCATCAGTGATACCAGCTGGGACAACTACACCGAAATACCCACCTGGATTATGCAGGGTTATCTTACCTTGCTCGCTGAAACCCAGGAGCAGTTCACCGGTGTTGGAATTGTGAAGCCGACCCATCTTTTCATCCAGGCGGGTGTTGGTGCCTTGGCTGCTTCTGTAATTGGTTTCTATCATGCCCTCTTTGGCCAGGATGCACCAAAATGCATCGTGGTTGAGCCGGACAAAGCACCCTGTATCTATGAAAGCGCGCTTGCCGGGGATGGGAAACCTCACTCTGTTGGTGGTTCTCTCGATACCATCATGGCAGGACTTGCCTGTGGTGACCCGAGTCCCATTGCATGGGAGATTCTCAACGAAGATGCTGATGCCTTCATCAAGGTCCCAGATTATGTAGCTGCAAAGGGTATGAGAATGTATGCAACCCCGCTCAATGGCGATCCCCTCATCATCAGTGGAGAGAGTGGGGCGGTGACGCTCGGTGCCTTTGCCTCCATTATGCAGTATTCAGGACTCGAAGAGCTGAAGGATGCACTGGGCTTGGATGAGGAGAGCCAGGTGCTTTTCATCAATACAGAGGGAAATACCGATCCGATCCATTTCCGCCAGATTATTTGGGAAGGTGCCAATCCAGTTCCCAAGGAGTACTGGCATAATCTGTAGAATCAACAATACTTGATTCCTTAGAAGAGAAGCCGTCGCAAACTGCGACGGCTTCATTGGCTAAGAGAGATTTTGTGTTATTCCATCAGTCCTCTTCATAGAGCAGGTCGAATGACTCACTCTTTGGTGGGAATGCCTTGCTGAAAATCAGGAAAGCCACCAAGCTCACCAGCAGCCCGGGAATAATGTTGTTCAATCCAGGGATGGAGGGGATGATTCCTTTATCCATTAGGAAGAATACGATACTTCCACTGAGTATCGAGGCAGTAGAACCTGCACTGGAGGACTTCTTCCAGAAGTGACCCATAACATAGGGCACGAAGGTACCTGCTGCTCTCAGGGTGAAGGAGAAGGCAAGAAGCGTGAGGATATTGTCAGCCACCAGTGCCGTGACCAGACTGAAGAGGGCAATAACCACCATGGTGATCTTGGTCACTTTCATTACCTGCGCACTTGAAGCTCCCTTATGGATGAATACCTTGTACAGGTCGTTGCCGAAGATGGAACCTGCACCAAGCAAGTCACTGTCTGCCGAGCTCATCGTCGCACTGATGATACCGGCAAAGAGAATACCTGTTACCACTGCAGGCATGGTTGCCACAGCCAGGGCGGGAAGGGCATAGCGGCTGTTGTTTGAAAGTGCATCAACCACATTCCCATCGAGCAGGTTCTGGTTGAACAAGCTGAGCATGGTAAGACCAAGGATAACCGGGATGAATGCAAAGAGGAAGTTAACAATTGCTGCAATGATTGAGCCTTGTACAGCGGCTTTCCCGTCACGTGCTGCATAGTAGCGGGAGACCGCTTCCTGTCCAACAGAGAAGGTAGCTACGTACATGATGACAAAACCAATAATCTGGCCCCAGCCTCCAATACCTTCTGTAAGACTGAAGTGTTCAGCAGGTACCGTTTGTTTGACAGTTGCCCATCCTCCAGCCAGTTTGAGGGCAAAGGGAACGGCGATGACCATACCGATAACAATCAGGAAAACCTGGATGAAGTCTGTGAGGGTGACAGACCAGAGACCACCCATAACTGCATAGACAGTAATAACAATGGTTACAATAATCAGGCTGGTTGTGTAGTCAATCCCAAGCATGACCTCAAGAATTGAAGCAGAAGCCTTGAACTGCCCAGCGGTCAACCCAACCAGTGCCATCATCATGACAATTGCACTGAAAGCTCCACTAAACTTGTCATAACGTCTTCTGAAATACTCAGGAACCGTTTTTACCGAAGTGGAACGGAACTTCGGGGCAAGCGGGATAAGGATCATGAAAGCGAATCCCATGGCAATGATATACCACGCCGCGCTCATTCCCCAATTCCCATATGCGTTGGCAACAACACCGAGAGAGGAACCCCCACCGATTTCCGTAGCTGCCAGGGTTCCGGCCATCAGGAGAGGACCAAGCCTTCTTCCAGCAACCATGAAGTCAGCATTTGAACTAATCCGCTTTGAGGAGTAGTACCCGATTCCCAACATCATAAGCATGTACAAAACAACGATGAGCGTGATGGTGATATTCATTTCCCACCCTCCTTCTCCAAAGATGTCAAAGATAAAAATATGATGTTACATGTAATGGTAGATGTCAAGAAAATTATGTATTAGTATATAATATTATGTAAAATTACTGTAAAACATAAAAAAGTAACATTAAATTGCATATAAACTAGACAATATGGTAAAAAAATTCCCATCCAGTCATAAAATGGATGGGATAATACAGCTATAAGCGATAATAAATGTACAAATTTTGGTCAAACCAAGCTCTTATACCATACATTCATACTCTCGATATTTCCTGCTATATTGGTATTGTTGTGTAATCTGCCACCATAGGTGTAGCCGGCCTTCGCGAAGGTGATGTTCATACCAGGCGAGATAGCCCTTGCGATGGTATAGGCTGTGAGAATTCCTCTCTTCCTAAGCTCATCTTCCAGGAATGCAAGTAAGTGGAGGGCATACCCGTTACCACGTTTATTGGGTAGGGTGGCAAAATCAGTCATTTCAGAGAAGCGTTTATCTTCCTTGAAGCTGCACTCTCCTGAGGCCAGCGCAACAAGGTTGCCATCCTCCTCAATTCCAGCGTACACAGTACCCTCATCCATGGTTTTCATAATGAACGATGGGTCATCAATTGCAAAGGGGTAGGAGTCAAAGACCTTACCATAGATTGTTGCCATTGACTCAGCATCCTGCTTCGAACATAGGCGGACAGAATACTTTGTGCTTGGTTTTCTACGATCTGCTGAAAAGGCTAATTCACGAACTTTTTCATACTCAGAAGAAAGGACCTCTTCATGGCGTTTCTCATCGAGAAACATTCCCAGGAAGAGCCCCTCTTCCTCGCCGTGAAAGAGCTTTTCTGCCGTTGCCTCGATCAAGAAGCCAGCTTCCAGGAATGGCGCAGAAATTGAGCGGGGAATCTTGGTGAAAATCTTCCCGTAACCGTTTTCTTCTGCCAATTTCACCAATTTGGGAACCAGGAGCGAAGCATCAGCAGTGCCCGGATCCATCAAGTAGATCCGGTCATTGCTCTTGCCATGCTGGACAAGCGCTCCATCCAAGTGCAACAAGGTGTCGTTTGTATCACCCATTCCTAGCGCTCCTCTTCACCGTTGGCTTCAGCATAGGCCTCGCTTACCGATACATGCCCCTCAGGAGTCAGGGAATAACTGTCATCGTAATCCGCCAAAAGCTTCTCAATACCGTATGCCTTGAACTCATCACTGTCATCCAGTTTCAACTCAAGGGTGCATTTCTCACAATTCCGATCACACATCACGGATGAGTAACTGTCTGGTTCACGATAGGTAGTGATGACACCCTCGAAGTTACGGAGTATTACCTTGTTGGTGGACCAGGAGAGAATATAGTTGGGCATGATGGGAATCTTTCCACCACCGCCCGGTGCATCGATCACATACGTTGGTACACAGAAACCACTGGTATGGCCCCTGAGGCTTTCCATGATCTCGATACCCTTGCCGACTGAGGTCCTGAAGTGGGTGAGTCCCTCAGAGAGGTCACACTGGTAAAGGTAGTAAGGTCTTACCCTGCTATAGGTCAGTTTCTGGACGAGTTTCTTCATGATTCTGGGGCAGTCATTCACGTCATTAAGCAGGACCGACTGGTTGCCCATGGGGATTCCTGCATCAGCGAGCATTTCAACTGCCTTACGCGAGGACTTGGTAAGCTCACGCGGGTGGTTGAACTGGGTGTTGATCCAAAGGGGGTGGTACTTCTTCAGCATATTCACCAGTTTCTCGTTCACCCGATAGGTGAGTACCACAGGAATCCTGGTACCGATTCTTATGATCTCAACATGTTCGATTGCTCTCAATTCTGAGAGAATCCATTCAAGGTACTCATCAGAGAGCATCAAGGGGTCTCCACCACTGAGTAGGACATCACGAACCTGTGGGGTGCTTCTGATGTAATCAAGTCCTGCTTTTATCTGTTCACGGTCTGGGATGCTGTCCACATCACCGACCTTTCTTTTCCTGGTGCAGTGACGGCAATACATTGCACAGGTGTTACTAATCAAGAAGAGCACACGGTCTGGATAACGGTGCGTAATACCGGTAACCGGGCTGTCTGCATCCTCGTGCAAGGGATCTTCCATATCATAGTCTGCAATATCCAACTCCCGGACATCGGGGAACGACTGCTTGAAAATGGGGTCGTTCTCCACATTGTCGGTATCGATAAGCGATAAGTAGTAGGGCGTGATGGCCATGGGAAATTTTGCAATAGTTGCCTCAATGTCCTTTCGTTTCGCTTCCGGGAAAGTATAGTCAAGCAGTTTCTCAAATGTTGCAACATCCTTGATGCAATGCTTGAGCTGCCATTTCCAGTCACGCCAGCGTTCTCTGCTGACATCAGTGTCGAAACGGTCTACTATCTGCTGTTCTGAATCGGTAAATTGCATGGGTCTTTTCCTGTACGGTTCTCTTCTGGTGATGTTCCAAAGGCAAAGATTTCCCTAGGCACACAGAAGGTCTGTGGTCGAATGATTGCTCCGATCAAATGGCAACTATTCTTGTATTGGATAAAGCCATTATAACATGTTTTTGACATTACTGCAATAAAACGACAGAAACTAATATAGAAAGGATGTTTTTTCCTTGCTCTTTTCTTGCAATGTAAACAAGTTGTACAGGTAATCTGGTGGAAGGACCGAAAAAAGGGGGAGGCCCAGCCTCCCCCCCGTATGCTGTTCAGCACAGAATCCTAGAATGCATACAACACACCCACAGTAGAGGTGAACAAGCCTGCAAGTGGGAAAAGGGGATCAAAAACAACACCACCGTCGAATGTATCATCATCCTCAATAAACCCGTAGGCCATGATGGGGATATTCAGATTGACAAAGACTCCAGTATTCTTGTTCGGAATCCAGTACTCTCCCTTTACTACAGCACCGGCCAATCCCAGGACAACCGGACCGAAGTTGGTGAAAGCGGTGGTCCCGAGCCCAATTTTCATATCAAAGTTTTCACTGAGTGCAAACGCTTGGCTGATATCTGCATTGAATGTGTAGATATCGAAGAATTTGTCTGCCGAGTCAGTAGTAGATGCGATATAGGTAAGCCCCAACGGATAGTTGACACCTGCTTGCAGATAGAGATCTCCAAGTCCTACGTCCACCAATACTCCTGTAGTGGTAAATCCAAATTGGGCACCGACTGCAACGCTGTTCTGCCTAGCGGAAAGCGTTCCAAGTGACAAAATAAGCACAAGTAGCAATATAGTAGTACGTTTCATAGTTGGCTCCTCTGCATTCAGTTTCTCATACTGTGAAAACAAACACGAGCCTGTAGGGTGACAAAATTGGAAAAATGTCTAGTGATAGTGAATGGTATTGGCCAGGCGTATGATCTCAAAGCGATCTTTCACTTCCAATTTTGAGTAAATGGAGCTGATATTGTTACGTACCGTCTGCTCTGCAAGAAAAAGTCGGTCTGCAATCTGTTGATTGTCATAGCCGGTGGCAATGAGGCCAAAGATCTCTTTCTCACGTGATGTTAGGGTATCGAACCATTCAAAACTACCGGATACCTCAGGAATTTTCGGGCTGGTTCCATCGTACATGGTATTGATCAATTTGGCTGCGATCTTTGGGGAAATCTGTACCAATCCTGATTGCAACGCCCTGATGGCGGCAATCAATTCAGTTGGGGAGATATCCTTCAAGAGATACCCCGCTGACCCAATTCGCAAGGCCTCCCTCACATACTCATCCTCATCATAGGTTGAGAGCATGACAACCTTGATCGAAGCGTTTTGCTTGAGGATTTCACGGGTGGCTTCCACCCCGTTGATATCAGGAAGATGGACATCCATCAGGATGACATCAGGTACTTCATCCAGGGCCATCTGTATGGCGCTGGTTCCATTCTTCGCGATTCCTATTACCTGGAAATCGTCCACATAGCTCTCCAAGCTCATTCTCAAGCTCTGGACGAAGAGTGGCTGGTCATCAACCAACAGAATTCGAATCATGTGTGTGCTCCTTTTGCAGTGGGATGGTAACGGTTAGTTGGAAGCCTCCCTCTGGTGCATTCTCTGCATGGACTGTACCGCCGAGCTTACTGATTCGCTCTTCCATACCGGCAAGTCCAATACCTTTGACAATTTTCTTTGCTCCACTACCATTGTCCAGGATGATGACTTGCACCTGGTCTCTGATAATCCAGAAGAGCATCCTGACCTGCGTCGCATGTCCATGTCGTAGGGCGTTGGTCAGTCCTTCTTGTACCACTCTATACAAGACCAGATCAATTTCATCACCGAAGGAGGCAGGCAGATTCCCTGCCTCAATATCCACGGTAACCCCGGTAGTCCCCTCAAAAATTTTCTTTATCTTGTAGATTGCCTTGATTCCAGTCTCCCGATCCTGTTCATTGGTCCTGAGCAAGTGTAGAGCCTTCCTGGTTTCTGTCAATCCTTCTTGTGCTTGGCTGCGCGCAGCTGAGCACATCTCACTGGTTTTCTCACTGTTTCTACATCCAGTTGAGACAATGGCGTCCATCATTGCAATGATATTGGTGAACATATACCCACTGATGTCATGGATTTCCCGACTGATACGAAAGCGCTCCTTTTTTGCGGCCTCAATCTCCGCAGTTCTTGCGTAGGATTGCAGGCTCTGGCTGAAGACGGTGAGCTTGGTGATGGTGGTATTCAGGATTACGATTTGCTCTTGCCCCTTCAGATAGAGTTGTCGGTACTGTGTAAGTCCTACTTGCAAGAGTGCAGCACTTAATGAGATAGCAAAGAATGCCCAAAGCTCAGAAATTTCTGCACTCCTGAGAGCGAGATTCAGTTCATTCTCACCAAGGATCCTGGGAAGTTGCAATAAGACTACGCCAGTGGTGGAAAGTATCGGGCAGAGAATCAGACTGATAGGGAAGGAGCAACAGACGAGCAGTACACTCTGGAAAGCAAGGAAAAGTGAGAGGCGAATGGTGAGAAAATCGTTTAATGAGTATCCAATAACCCATAGGGCGGTAAGGGAGAGAAAAATGAGCAGAAGAATTGCCAGAAGATTACGCGATTGGGTAAGCAGGAAGATGCAAAAACAGTAGAAAGCAAAGAAGACAAAAAAGGTACGATAGAACTCAAACGCTCGGGTACTCTCTCCGCTGTTGAATCCATAGGTAAGGAGAAACTCTACAAGACCGAGGGCAAGAAGGAATCCTGCGTAACCATACAGGGCACGCTCAAAGGGTGTCGTTCTTCTGGATCGCTCACTTTCAACCATTGGGGACAGTATACCATAAGGAGGATGAGAGTCGGTATTTTTGTACCGGATGAAGGCCGAAAAAAAAGATGTTTTCAGTATTCTTGTCACTTTCGCTCTGACAGGCCTGCCCCTATCATGAAACAATAGAAAACGTAGCTAGCTTGTTCAAAGAACAACAAGGAGGAATGCAATGAAGAAAATGTTGTATGTGCTATTGGTTCTGGTGCTGGGATCAACCATGCTATTCGCCGGTGGTGCTGAAGAGAAAAAAGCTGAGGTTGTAGACCCCAATGCCCCTATCACCCTGACGGTATGGTGCTGGGATCCGATGTTCAACATCTATGCCATGGAGGAAGCGGCAAAGATTTACAAGGACATCAAGCCAAATGTTACCATCAATGTGGTTGAGACACCCTGGAATGATCTGCAGCAGAAGTTGATCACCAGTCTCAGTGCCAATGCCACAGAGAATCTTCCGGACATCATCCTGATGCAGGATAACGCAATCCAGAAGAACGTGATGACCTATCCTGAAGCCTTTGTACCCCTCAATGGTAAGATTGACCTTAGTCAGTTTGCACAGTTCAAGGTTGATGTTGGAACCATTGATGGAAATCATTATGGAGTTCCCTTTGACAATGGAGCAACCGGTACATTCCTCAGAAGGGACATCGTAGAGAAAGCCGGTCTCAAGGTAAGTGATTTCAATAACATCACCTGGGAACGTTTCATCGAGCTAGGCAAGATTGTCAAGCAGAAAACCGGTGTGTCCATGATCAGCACGGTGGCCAATGAGCCCGATTTCCCCATGTTGATGCTCCAAAGTGCAGGCACGTGGATGTTCAATGAGGATGGAAGTGCCTACATCAAGGACAATCCTGTCCTCAAGGAAGCACTCCGTATTACCAAGGAGATGGTAGAGAGTGGTGTTTGTCTGCTTGTGCCAGATTGGAATGCCTATATTGCAACACTGAACAATGGAACGGTTGCCTCTACCATCAACGGCTGCTGGATCAGTGGATCCATCCAGGCCGAGGAGTCCCAGAAGGGCCTCTGGGCTGTTGCAAATACTCCCAGATTCGCCAATATCAGCAGCTCTGTGAACTACTCCAGCCAGGGTGGTTCAGGTTGGATGGTCATGGCAAATTCCAAGTATCCTGATGTTGCCACCGATTTCTTGGCAAAGACCTTTGGTGGGAGCGTTGCTCTATATGAGACCATTCTGCCAACCAGTGGAGCAATTGCAACCTGGCTTCCTGCCGCAGAAAGCCCGGTCTATGCGACCCCCATTGAGTTCTTTGGTGGTCAGAAGATCTATGAGGACTTGGTAGGTTTTGCAGGCAATGTTCCCAACGTCAAGTACGGTGTTTTCAACTATGAAGCCCGTGATGCCATCGCCCGTGCATTGAGCGAAGTAATGCAGGGAACGAACATTGATGCAGCTCTTGGAACTGCACAGAAGAATGTCGAATTCCTGATGAGCGAGTAGTTTTAATCCACATCGATATCCGATACCGCTGTATACTGGCGGTATCGGATTTGTACCGGCATAGATAAGGGAAACCGTCATGGCAAAAAGCAATCTGACTCGAAAGATCAACCTGTACGGCTGGTTGTTCGTTATTCCTGCAGCACTATTCATCTTTATCCTGAACTTCTATCCAATGATCAGTGTGTTCCTGCTCTCGTTGCAATCAGGAAGGGGGAATAACCTGAAATTTGCAGGATTGAAGAACTACGCGCGCCTGTTTGAGGATGAGATGTTTCTCACCTCAGTGGGAAACGTTGTCACCTATCTTGTGATCCAAGTCCCCATTATGCTGTTGTTCGCATTGGTCCTGGCCACCATGCTGAACGATCCAAAGCTCAAGGGCAGGGGGATTTTCAGGACCATGATTTTTCTGCCGTGCGCGACCAGTCTGGTTTCCTCGGCCATGATCTTCAAATCATTGTTCTCCATTGATGGGATCATGAATACAGCCCTGGTTGGCATTGGCATGCTTTCTGAGCCTATCAGCTGGCTGACCCATCCCGTCTGGGCAAAATTTGTCATCATCCTTACCATTACCTGGAGATGGACCGGGTATAATACCGTGTTCTATCTTGCGGGACTCCAGAATATCAACCGGAACGTATATGAGGCAGCCCGTATCGACGGAGCCTCAGCGAGCAGGCAGTTCTTCTCCATAACCATCCCACTGCTCAAGCCGGTCATTCTCTTGACTACCATCATGTCCACCAATGGGACATTGCAGCTATTCGATGAGGTTCGTACCCTGACCAACGGAGGTCCAGGGATTGCAACCCTCTCGATCAGCCAATATATCTATAACCTGTCGTTTATGTACAACCCACAATTTGGGTATGCCGCGGCAGTATCCTATGCAATCCTCGTGATGGTTGCCGTGCTCTCCTTCGTCCAGATCAAAGTGGGAGGTAAGCGATGAACAAGCGACAAGGTGCATCCATAGCAAAATATGTATTTCTGATTATCATCTGCCTGTTCTCTGTGTTTCCGTTCTACTTCATGGTGGTTGGTGCAACCAACAAGAGTGTGGACATTATCAAAGGGAGGCTTTTCTTCGGTACCTTCCTGTTTGAGAACATCAAGACCCTTGCTACGAACGTGCGACTGGGAAATGCATTTTGGAACTCACTGCGTAATGCCTTGGCCAATACGGCAGCCGCCCTACTGGTCTGCAGCCTTGCTGGGTATGGATTCCAGATCTATCGGGACAAGGGAAAGGATACCCTGATGGGGTTGCTTCTGCTCTCCATGATGGTTCCCTTCGCTGCCCTCATGGTCCCCCTCTTCAGGATGTTCAGCCAGGCAAAGTTGCTTGATACGACCATGGGATTCATTCTCCCCACGATCTCTACCGCCTTCCTGATTTTCTTCTTCCGCCAGAGCAGCGAATCCTTTCCCATTGAGACTGTGCAGGCTGCCCGGGTGGACGGGCTGGGGGAGTTTGGCATCTTTTTCAGGATCTATGTGCCCATTATGGCTCCCACCTTTGCAGCAGCTGCTATTGTTACATTCATGAATGCATGGAATAATTACCTATGGCCTCTGATCATCATGCAGAGTCAGGATAGTCAGACCATGCCTCTCCTGATCACCGGCCTGACTGCAGGGTATACTACCGATTATGGTATTCTGATGCTCTCTGTCACCATTACAACCCTGCCGACCTTGATCCTCTTCTTTACCCAACAGAGACGGTTCGTTGAAGGGGTGCTCGGCTCGGTCAAATAACACAAAGGAAGGTTCGTATGGATACGTTGTTTCTCCACCACAAAGCTTGGCAACAGCCGTCGATCACCTCGGTCAATCGGCTTCCGATCAACAGTCTGCCCCCGTCTTTTTCAACCATAGAAGATGCAATGCATTGGGCAAAAGAAGGGCCTGAAGCGTGGGACCAGAGGGAATCCCCTTACCAGGTAAGGTTGAATGGGACTTGGTCTTTCAGGTATTATGAGACCCCCCTCCAGGTGGAGGACGAGGTCGTTAAAAAGGATTGTGATCTTGACTTCGATCCCATCAGGGTTCCAGGGGCGTGGAGTGTGCAAGGATGGGACAAGCCACACTATACCAATGTGATCATGCCATTCAAGAACACCCCTCCATTTCCTCCAGAGCAAAATCCTACCGGGGTGTACAAGAAACAGTTCATTATCGACGGAGAATGGATGAACAGAAAGACAATTCTCAAGGTTGGTAGTGCTGAGAGCTATCTGGAGGTGTATCTCAATGGCTCGTTCGTCGGAATGAGCAAGGATTCCAGGCTCCCTTCTTCCTTTGACCTTACCCCTGTGCTGGAGAAAGGGGAGAATACCCTTGTCCTGATCGTGGTTCGCTATAGTGATGCCTCCTATGTGGAAGACCAGGACCAATGGTGGTTTGGCGGCATCCACCGCACAGTTTCCCTGATCAGTGAGGGAAGCAACGCCCTGCAGGATGTGAAAGTTACACCCACCCTGAATGATACTTTTTCCAAAGCCCACATCCACATCAAAGCACCCTATGCTGGTGGGGACGGGCAGGTTATGCTTATAAGTCTCTATGATCCGGAGGGGGCCTTGCTCATCTCTCGCCATGTAACGGGTAGTACGGGATCCTATGAAACCTCCTTTGAGGTGGATCATCCCCAATTGTGGAGCAGTGAGAAGCCGGTACTGTACTGCCTCAGTTTCTCCTTGGAAGCAGAGCGAGAGCATCGCTCTTGCATGGTAGGGCTGAGAAAGGTGGAAATTGCACGCAGGGCTCTGCTGATAAACGGGAAGCGGGTCTTTATCAAGGGAGTGAACCGGCATGAGCATGATGAGCGGTCGGCAAAGACATTGAGTACAAGCAGCATGGTACGGGATATCAAGCTGATGAAACAGTATAACTTCAATGCAGTGAGAACCTGTCACTACCCGGATGATGAGATCTGGTACGCGCTCTGTGATAAATACGGCCTGTATATCATGGATGAAGCGAATATAGAGACCCACGCAAACTATGACAGCATCTGTCGTGACGAAGCATGGGCATCCTGCTTTCTGGAGAGGGTGCAGAGGATGGTCCGTCGTGACTACAACCACCCCTCGGTCATTGTCTGGTCCCTCGGGAATGAGAGTGGACATGGCAACAACCATGATGCATGTGCTGGTTGGATACGGTACTACGATAAGAACCGTCCCATTCACTATGAAGGAGCAAACCGCGACGAATGGGGGCAGGGACCCCATTCCCTTTCCAGCTTGAAGCGGGGAAGGTTTACCACCGACATCATAGCCCCAATGTATCCCCCCATCTCCCTGATCGAGGAATGGGACCATACCACTGAGCCTGACAAGGATGACCGCCCCTTGATCATGTGTGAATACAGCCATGCAATGGGAAACTCCAATGGAAGCCTGGGCGACTACTGGAGGGTTATCAAGAAAAGTCGTGGGATACAGGGCGGATTCATCTGGGATTGGGTCGACCAAGGTATTCTGGTGAACGAAGAAGGAGCCCCCGTTGGTTTCTCCTCTCAGGGCAACAAGAACAAGAATGGCATAAAAGCGTGGCGCTATGGTGGGGATTTTGGTGACAAGCCCACTGATTACGATTTCTGCCTCAACGGCCTGGTGCTCCCCGACCGTACGGTCAAGCCTGCGATGGCTGAATGTCTCAAGGTGCAGCAGTCGATTCAGATCACCAGTGAGCATCCATCGGGCGGAACATTCACCCTTATCAACGAGCAGGATTTCACCAATACGGAGCATCTTTCCATCCGTTACCGCCTGGTCAGCGAGGCTGACCCCAAGGTAGTGGAGGGGACACTCTCCCTTCCTGCTGTGGACCCTGGTTGCAGTCAGGAGTTTGCAGTACCTGAGTTGCTGGGTGAAGAAGTGCGCTCCATGATGCGCTATGGAGAGACCTTCTTGCTCTTTGAAATCTTTCTCAAGGAACATACCGCATATGCAGAGGCTGGACATGTAGTGGCTTGGCAACAGTTCAAGCTCTGTGAGGCTCCCAAAAAGGCTTTCCCGATTCCCGAGGCTTCATTGGCAAAAACCCAGAAGGGATCATTCCTGGTGGAGACGGAGGCTTATCGAGCGAAGATCGGGGAGGATGGCCTTTTGCATAGCCTTACCTTTGCCGGTCAGAAAGAGTTGCTTGCGAGCCCCCTCAGGGTAAATCTGTTCCGCTGTCCAACCGAGAATGACGGTATCAAGACACTGCAGTCCAATACCGATGAGCCGGAGTATGAGTTCTACCACGACAATAAGGCCTTCGGTCCTTGGTTCAAGCATAAGCTGAACCAGGTAGGCATGGTCTTGGAGGACATCCATCAGGAGGAAGGGCAACTTTGCACGCAACATCGCTTGGAGAACCCGGATAAGGAGATTCTTGGCACCTTCATCCAACATTGGATATTCTCTTCTGATAAGCTGCACTATCAGTGTACCTTCGACCTGAATGACACTGTGGGGGAATACCCAAGAGTGGGACTTACCTGTGATCTTGATCGGCGATGGTCTGCATGCCGTTATTTCGGCTTGGGTCCACATGAGAACTACCCCGACCGAAAGGATGGGGCGATCATGGGAGAGTACCACGCAACAGTAGACGAGCTCTTTGTTCCTTACATCGTTCCCCAGGATTATGGAGTACATACAGCCCTCAGGCGCCTGGACCTCTATGATGGCAACACGGGCAGTGTTCAGTTCAGCAGTGATTCTCCCTTCTCCTTTGCCTTCCACAGATATACGACTGACGAGTTATGGAAAAAGCTTCATGCCGACAAGCTGGAGCAGAGTAAATTACATCATCTGTATCTGGATGCAGCGGTAAGGGGAGTGGGGACTGCAACCTGCGGTCCTGATACACTTCAGCAGTATCGCCTTCCCAGCGGTATCTATCGCCTCTCATTCAACCTCAGCAGCAGTCGCTGAGTATTGATTACCCCGGTCATGCGAGTGTGTGTCCGGGGTAGTTTCAACAAATCCTTACAAAAACACTTGACAAATACATAAAGGGTAGGTACTATCTAAATATAAGTTTTGAAAAATTAAATAGCAAGCGATATAAATAGGAGGCTCCAATGAACGTATATGATTACTCAGTACAAGACCGGGAAGGAAAACAGGTAGACCTTTCCGAGTATAAAGGCAAGGTACTCCTGATTGTGAACACCGCCACTCAGTGTGGTTTTACCCCTCAGTACACTGAGCTGGAGAAGCTCTATGAAACCTATCAGGGAAAGGGTTTTGAAATCCTGGACTTTCCCTGCAACCAGTTCGATGGACAAGCTCCCGAGGCTATCGAGGAGATCCACGAAATCTGCAAGCTCAAGTATGGAACCAAGTTCCCTCAGTTCGGAAAGGTGGAAGTCAACGGTGAAGAAGCTCTTCCCTTGTACAAGTACCTGAAGTGCAAGAAGGGATTCGCAGGGTTCGACATGAGCCACAGGATTGGTCCCATTCTTGATGGAAAATTGCGTGAGGTTGACCCCGAGTATGAGAAGGATCCGTCGATCAAATGGAACTTTACCAAGTTCCTCGTCGACAGGAGTGGGGAAGTGGTTACCCGCTTTGAGCCGACTCATGATCTTGGCGAAGTTGCCAAAGCCGTCGAGAAACTTTTGTAAATCTCCAAAATAACAGTATTGACCTTTGCTGGCGTTGTCCTCCGTTGTGTGGGCAACGTCTTTTTTGGTATTGGGAGGCTCTTTGTGATATGATGATACATTGAAGGAGCAACTCACATGGACTTAGAACTCTCATTGGCATGCAGGATTGGCCAGCACCTAATGTGTGGCCTGCCTGGCTACACCTTGGACGATACGTTTAGGGAAGCTGTAAGGAAGTACAAGATTTCCAATGTTATCCTGTTTTCCAGGAATATCAGGGACAAGGAGCAACTGTTCGAACTCTGTGCTCAAATACAGGAGTTGGTGCAAACAGAGTGTGGAGTTCCAGCTCTTATCGGTATTGACCAGGAGGGAGGTATGGTCAGTCGTCTCTCCAGCGATTGTACGATAGTCCCCTCCGCCATGGCCATTGGGGCTACCGGTGATGAGCGTTGTGCCTTGCGGGCAGGTATCCTTACAGGACGGGAGCTCTCTGCCTTGGGCGTAAATGTGGACTTTGCTCCATCCCTGGATATGAACAGCAATCCACATAACCCTGTCATAGGGGTACGCAGTTATGGTGATGATCCTGATGTGGTTTCACGATTTGCCCGATCCATGGTTGAAGGCATCCAGAGCCAAGGGGTGATGGCTGTAGGGAAACACTTTCCCGGGCATGGTGATACACACCAGGACTCCCATCTGGTACTTCCTGCTGTAGGTGGTGAACTTTCAGACCTCCAGAACCATATCCTGCCCTTCAGTGAGGCAGTGAGGGGAGGGATCCAGGGGATCATGAGTAGTCATATCCTGTTCCCCGATATCGAGAAAGAAAATGTTCCAGCAACCATGAGTCCCTTCTTCATGACTGAATTACTCAAGAATACCTTAGGTTTCAAGGGGCTGGTGTTCAGTGACTGCATGGAGATGCATGCAATTGCAAAGCATTCAGGGACTGTTGACGGAACGGTCTCTGCAATCAAGGCAGGCGTGGATGTGGTTTTGATCAGCCACACTATAAGCCTTGGTATCGCAGCAGCAGAAGCCATTGCCAAAGCCCTGGAAGAGGGAATCCTCTCACGCGAAGTATTCGATGCCTCGACAGAGAAGATCCTTCTTGCCAAACAGATGCTTCAGGAAGCTGAGAGAAAGCCTCTCTCTGTGGTGGGTAGTGCTATGCATAAGAAGGAAAACCAAAGGTTATACGCTCAAAGTCTAACTTTGGTACAGGATGCACCCTTTGAACTGGGAGGCAACCCCTTGTTCGTGGGAGTGACCTGTTTTCAAGCAACAGTAGTATCCAGTGAGGAACATGAGGTAAACTTTGCCCCTGATATGGCGCATTTAGTAGGAGGTTCTTCACTTGTGGTGAGTGAGAATCCTGACGAAAAAGAAATCCAGAGGGTGCTCTCCCAAGCAAGTAAATGCTCCTCTGTAGTGGTAGGAACCTACAACGGTCATCAGTATCCAGGACAGATTGCATTGGCCAATGCACTGGCTAAGGACCATCCGGTCCTCACTGTTGCCCTTCGCAATCCCTATGATCTTGCCGAGCTGGATGTACGTATCAGGAGCATTGCTGCGTATGCATATAATCGGGATACGATACTTGCGCTGGCTCGGTTGCTAAAAAAGGAGATCTCGGCAACGGGGATTCTTCCAGTACAGTTGGTTAGGACCTAACAGATTTCTGTGTGGTCTCCCTGACAATGAGTTCAGTGTCCATATACATGCTCTGAATGGGTATCTGCTCAGCATTGATACGCTTGATGAGCATCTCGCAACTGAGCAATCCCAACTGGAACTTTGGTTGGTTTACCGTTGTGATGGAGGGAGTGCATAGCGAAGAAAGGCCGATATTGTCGAATCCCACAATGGCGATATCTCCCGGTACCCGAAGCGCTGCACGTCTGGATGCCTTGATGGCTGCAGCTGCGTAGACATCACTGGAAGCAAAGAAAGCATCAGGCCGCTGTTCACTGTTCAATAGTTGTGTTGCTGCTGAGACGGCCATATCATAATCAATTTCCTGCAACTGTATGATGATGTCCGGATCCTTATGGAGGTTGGCCTGTTCCAAAGCTTGTAGGTATCCCTTGAATCGGTCCCGGGAATATTTATATTCGAGAGGGCCATTGATAAAAGCAATCCTATTCTTGCCCAATGAAATCAGATACTCAACTGCATTTCTTGCAGCTGAAACATCATCGATCGTGACAAAGGGGATATCAAGTCCGTCGATACACTCACAACATTGGACAAGCGGAAGTATGGTGTTGAGACGGAGTAAGGTTGATCGTGCAATACAGTTTGTAGTGATCAGTCCAGCAGCATTTGTTTTTTTCAGGAGTGCAGTGAAAGAGTCCAATGACCGTTCGTCGATAGGATCCTCATTGATCAACATATTATAACCGTTTCTCTGTGCAGCAGCTTTCGCCCCTTGGATTATCAGGCTGTAAAAAGGATTGTCCAAGCTTGGGATATTGAAAATGATCAAGTCGTTGGTTCTTGATGTATTTGCTTCGAGTGCTGATGTATCATACCCAAGCGATTTCATGGCCTCGATGACTTTCTTTCTTGTATCATCCTTGACGTTTGAGCTGTTGTTGATGACCCGGCTGATGGTGGCAATGGAGATTCCCGAACGATCAGCGATTGCTGAGTATGTGATCTTTTTCTGTGAATCTGTCATGTGTTCCTCTCTAAAGTCACTATAAGGCTCCTTTTTTCAATGAGCAAGTAAATCTTCGAACAAATATGAAAAATTTTACATGAATTGAAACAGAATTACACAAATACTCGGTATATATTAGCTAATTTCTTATAAATCACTAATAATTACGAAAAAAGTTGACACATTTTCAGAAAGTCCTATACTTATCCTAACGAATTCAATCGCATAGGAGGTTCGTGATGAAAAAGATTCTAGTTTTGCTTCTGGTGTTGTTGGTTACCACCGGCATGGTTTTCGCCCAAGGTGCCAAGGAAGGGGAAAAAAAGCAACTAATGGGAGTTGTAACTCCAAGTGCTGACCATGGATTCACCGCAGAGTCTATCCAGCATAGTGAGGCACAGGTAAAAGCTCTCTCTGCAGAGTACGGGTTTGATTATCGCTTCATGACAGCAGCTGAGAGCAGTGAACAGAGTAATGCTGTAGAGACTATTCTCGGTATGAACCCTGATGTCATCGTCCTCTGGCCAGTTAATGGTGATGAACTGAGAAGTGTTGCCCAGACTGTCATGGATGCAGGTGTTCCCTTGATCGTGTATGACCGCTTCATCCAAGGACTTACCCCTGATGCTGAAATCAGTGGTGATAATGTTGCTATCGGAGAAGGTGCTGGTCGCTATTTCAATGAATATTTCAAGGAAGATCTGGCAAAGGGCCAGGTGAATTACCTCGAGTTCAAGGGAGATAGTTCCTCAGTTCCCATGGAGAGAACCAATGGATTCCTTTCGACGGCCAGTCCAAAATTCAATCTTGTACAGTCCTTTGTAACCAATTGGAGTCAGCAGACTGCCATGGAACAGATGGAAAACTTCCTCAATACCAAGAGCAAGGCAGAAATTGAATCCATCAAGGCAATCTGGAC
>NZ_JAEKNT010000334.1 GCF_016406725.1 Sphaerochaeta sp. S2
ACTCAAGTCCGGCAAGTGGCAGAGAAAGCTACCAGGGGGGTCTTGGACAGATGTGGTAAGTGGCTCAAACAGCGAGACCGTTGTAGCGGCTACCAAGGTACTGTCAGTAAGCGCAAACAAAATGACAGGCAATATCTGGCAGATTGAATACAAGTTTGTGGCAGTATACACCGACCCTGTACTTGGCCTCGACCTTGACTATGAAATGGTCATTGCCTTCAACAGGGTTGCAAATGGCACATCTTTTGTTGTGGCAAGGGCATTTACTCCAAGTGGAGACCAGTTCAAGAATGGCAATCCTTCCAGCCTCAAGGTAAAGGCAGAGTTGATTCGTGGTACTACCCAAGACACCACCAACCTTACCTACGCTTGGGAGAAGTCCACAAACGGTACTACATGGTCTGCAGTAACAGGAAGCACCTCGGAGCTGTCAGTCACCCCTGCGATGGTCGATTCGTTTGCAATGTTCAGATGCAAGATTACCGACACAGACGCTTCCTCGGATACCTACCAAGATGTATTCACCACGGAGGGAGTAACCATCCTTGATGTGAGTGATCCGTATCAGGTGGTCATTGAATCCTCTGCTGGTCAATTCTTCAAGAACAATACCGGCTCTACCACCCTCAAGGCATTGGTCTATCAGGATGGGGCAGAGGTGGATTCTGGGGGCACTGGACTTACCTATACATGGACTATGACCGACAAGGACGGAGTTGCAGATGCAACCTTCGGGACAAAGAATGGAAAAACCATTTCCGTATCCCACGATGAAATTGAGGTTAAGGGAACATTCTTCTGTTCCGTTAGCTAAGGAGACTGTACATGCTTGCTTCCGCTTCCATAACACTTACCAACCTTGCTGATGGGCTTACCACATTCTATCAGTATGCAAAGAATACAAGCGACACAACCCCTCCTGACACAGGGTGGAGCACAGCTATGCCTTCAAGAGCTTCTGGTGAGTTTATCTGGAGGCGTGAAGGAAGTGCACTGTCCTTGGAAGAGGTAACAGCATGGGGAAATACTGTATGCCTTACAGGAGCAACAGGCCCAAAAGGTGATGCTGGGGAACAAGGCCCACAAGGGCCTCCAGGCAACCCAGGGGAACTTGGCATCTATGCTGATGGGACTACCCTTCATGTCAAGGGCTTTGCAGAGGACGGAACACTTACTGCACCCTATGCTTATTTATATGCAGAAGGGGCAAGACACGAAGTAAGTGCATATTCAGAGACCCTTACCAATGATGGTCAAGGGTATGTCCTCTTTGACGGAAGCACAATCCATTTTGCAAAACTTACAGCAAATGGGGAGTCCAAGAAATGGGTGTCCTACAATACGCTTGAAGAATACTCAACATCGATGTGGGTGATTGGGTCTTTTATGAAGAACGGTGAACTGATCTATGATATCGAGACAATTCCTCCTCAGCGAATGGATCAGTTTGAGATACGCCACTTCATGGAAATCCTGAATTCTGGGGATATCCAAGATATTAATGTATGGGCACAGGCGAATGGCATCGGAACGGTATTTGAGCGAATTGCAATGCTTGAGGCGTTCGTTAATAAGCTATTTGCAAATCAAATAGAGATAATGAGTGGTGGGTCAATCTTATCAAGATACACTCCGGAGGGGAATCCACCCAGCGATGGGGGAGGATTCTTTCTTGGTTCAGATGGTATATTCAAGGCAAAGAGTGCTGTATTGGATAGCGCAATTATAAGCGGAACAGGAACATTCAAAGGTGTGATTGACAGCCCTCCCTTAAAAACAACTACTGCCAGTAATGCTGGAGACCCGAAGACATTCACTAGCAAGACTCACTATATCGGTACATCTTTAGATACCTATCTACAGGGACTTGGAGTGCCGACAAACACTGAACACACATTATCCGGAACTATTAATGGGTCAGCTTTCAGTAAAGTAGTGAGGTCTACGGGTGGTGCATATATAAACCTTGCGACTATTAGCGGATCAGACTCAAATTATAGTTGGGAACATTCTTCTCATGATTACTATGATGTGCTTTTAGGGCATCAGAGAAGTTTCACTATTGAGGTGGATGGGTTGTATTCTATTCAATTAAAAGCTCCGGATTGTGACCGAGATAAGGGATATTATGGGTTTAATTCTCCTGTGATTGTTTACAAGAATGGAACCCCGCTTTTTACCAATATGAATGTACATTCTTCTAGGCTTAATACTATTTATATAGAAGTTTATGATTTGGTATTGCTGACCACAACAGAGACAGCATCAACAACTGTCTCACTCTCCAAAGGTGATGTAATATCTTATTTTTGTCCTATGCACGCTGAATGTGAAGATCAAGCATATCCTGGTACTATCCGTAAAGCATATTGGGCAGGTACTTCATATGTATATATTAAAAGACAGTTCCCTACCTCTGGTGTATTTTTAAGACATACTAATACTTATACAAGAATAATTCCAACCTATTTTTATAACATCGGTAGCATATCCTTTTCGAGTGGGACATTTTTGCCTGCTATATTATATGCTAAAGCGACAGGGTTTGTCTCAGGTGTTTCATCATATGCAATAAACGAAATGAAAGCTGCAACAGGAAGCCTGATATATGATAATCGTACTTATACGATAATTGGAGTATCAAAAAACTCAGCAAGCAGCATGACTGTCTTTCATACTGAGGGGTCGATTTTATTCTCACTTCCCAACGGTGATCCTGGGACAAGTGGGTATTACAACGCATCAGGCTCGTTCTCTGTAATATCATCGGTTGCTGGTGCTGAAGTAATGAATATAAATGCAAAAGAAGCAGATACTTATTCAATCGGGAATACAAAGCGATTCTTGCAAATAGCGGCAAAGAATATGACAGCAACCTCATTCAACGCTTCCTCACTGAGAATTCTCAAGAAAGACATTAGTAAGTATAAGGAGTCTGCTCTTGATGTCCTCAATCAGGTTGAGGTAGTCAATTATCGCTATAAATCTGATGACGATGAATACCTGCATACAGGATTGATTGCAGATGATTCCCCTGAATGTCTCACAGGAAAGAACCACGATGTGATGTCACTCTCTGATACTACAGGAATGCTCATTAAAGCAGTACAGGAGCTTGATGAGAAAATCCATAAGTTGGAGGGCCGATAATGGCTACAGGATTTAAGATTGATGGAAGGGACTTTGATGTCATATGTGCCCGAAAGAAAACATCTGACGAGACTCTCTCTGACCTTGGATTTACCCAGCTTAATAGCAGATATACAAAACTGGTTACAAAATACAACTGGAATAAGCTTACCCCCAATATCGACAGATACAAGCAGGATGGCTCTACCTTATCGATAGCAGCCGCTGGTTATGCTCCTGGTGCTCATAGTCGATTTTCTCTGACTAGCCCAGGTACGTATTACCTATCAAGGAGTGGCTCTAGCTTGTTGCTTACAGGCGCAACTACGACAACTATTACTTTTGCTGAAGGCGCACCTTATTACGTCCTCTGTGTAGGTGTTGGTGGTGGTGCTAGCGGAAGTGGAGCTAGCGGTAGTAAAGATGGTGTTGGGGGGCAAGCCGGAGGAGGATGTATGTTCTATCTCCAAGTACCAGACAGCCCGAACAAAGCTACGATAGTTGTAGGCAGGGGAGGAGGCTCGGATGCTGGGCAAAATGGTGAAGATGTTGATTATTGCAATCCAGGTTCAGCAAGCTATGTTAACTACGGAGGAAGCCAGATAACCATGAATGGCGGTGGAGGCAGGAATAATGGAGCCACAGTATCCTACCCCACAGCAAATACGATAATGGGCAGAATTCTTTCTGTAACCGGTGCAAAAGGGACACATGGTACTGGAACCAGTCAATCTGCACAGTCTCATGCTACGGGGGTAGGAGGAAGTGTAGGATGGTCTGCACATTCTGGTGGGGCAGCTCCTGGAGGCGGAGGAGGTGGTGGTGCATCAATTTTCGCAACCGGTGGACGAGGAGGAAACTCCAGTGCCGGAAGTCCAGGTAGTTATGGCTCTGGTGGTGGTGGAGGCTCAAACAAATGGTTTAATGGAAAGGCCGGAGCAGCAGGTGGTAATGGACGTATTGATATCTACTATTAAGGGGTGTACCAATGGCATTGCTCGATAAAGAAGAGAACTATATACGAATAGTACCAAGCAAGGAATCACAGGAAATGATCGATGCCTATGCTTACAAGGGTGTTGAACATCGTATTAAAGAAAAGAACAACATAGCATACATATCGTACCTGCAAAGAAATGCTCAGGAATTGACAGACTCCCTCTATAACGAAATGAAAGAATATTTCATAGCTTTGGGTTTCACCATTGATGGTTCTATCAGCTCAAGTGAAGAACAAGAATACCTAGAGCAATACCCAGATTTCAAAAAGAAGAAAACTGCCTATGACTTGGCATTTTATGAGTATTGCATGATTACCAATTACCTTCAGGGAGGCGAGCCGCCTTCTGAACCATTATCAATGCTGGAGAGCTATCTTGGTTGTGAGATTCCTGCTGACGTATTTATTGAAGCTCCACAGATACTTTCAATTGCAATCGGAAAAAATACAGAGACAGCTCAACAAGCATACGAAGAGGTCAAAGCCTTAAAAATATTTGGAGAGACGAGAGACATATGAAAACACATCTTGAGCTTGCACAACTTTTCAAACAGATTACCAAGTGGGACACCATTGGTACTGACACCCAGTACAAGATTATCCACTACCCCGATGAGGTTGTGATAGTCTTCGCTCCATCCAATTCCAATTCGGACTGGAAAATTAACTTCAGCTTTCCCAAGAAGCCCTACAAACGAATGCCGACACCATTCTATGTTCACGGTGGATTTCTTGATGAATGGAAGAAGATTAACGATGATTTCCTCAAGGCTGCTGCAAATATCGACAAGCCC
>NZ_JAEKNT010000335.1 GCF_016406725.1 Sphaerochaeta sp. S2
ACGTGACACTGCATCCTTCCAGGATATGGGATTCCCCGTATGGTCCAAGGCAGTAAGTGCACAAGGTACGGTCAAGGAGACCCTCGGTGCGGTCAATATTCCCATAGTCTGTGCAGGTCAGGTGGTTAATCCCGGCGATGTGGTGGTGGCTGACGATGACGGTGTGGTCATCGTAGAGCGCTTGGAAGCTGAAAAAGTGCTCAAGAAAGGATTGGAGCGTGAGAGGAAAGAAGCAGAGAAGCGTGCGATGTTTGCCGAAGGAACGCTCGGTCTTGATATCTATAACATGCGTCCTCGTTTACAGGAGAAGGGCCTGGTATACTTGGAGAACCTGGAGGAATATTATCAGTTAAAAAGCTAGCAATAGCATCCATACATCATCAGGGTATTATACAGGTCGGCCTCCTCGAGACCGACCTGTATGAATGATAGCAGATGAATAATACTCGTTATGATTTCTTGATATGGGAGAGGAACTCCTCGAATCCATTCTCCTTGCCCGTTGGCTCATACTCCACCAAGGGGTAGTGCTCCAGGACATAATCAATATCCTTATCCCCTCGACCTGAGAGGTTTACCAGAATTATCTCATCCTTCTTCATGGTTTTTGCAAGCTTGATGGCGTGAGCAACAGCGTGACTCGATTCCAAGGCTGGGATAATACCTTCCATTCTACTCAGTCCGTAGAAGGCCTCGACAGCCTCATGGTCGGTTGCACTATCATAGTTGACTCTTCCGATGGTTTTTAAATAGCTGTGCTGCGGACCAACACCAGGATAATCCAAACCACTGGCAATGGAGTAAACAGGAAGTGGTTCCCCGCTCTCATCCTGCAACAATAGACTCTTGAATCCGTGTAGAATGCCTACAGAGCCTTTGGTAATGGTTGCTGCATGGTCGGGGGTATCCAACCCTTTTCCAGCTGGTTCAACTCCATAGAGCTTGACCTCGGTGTCTTCAAGGAAGGCACTGAAAATCCCCATGGCATTTGAACCGCCACCTACACAAGCGACAATAGCTTCAGGAAGTCGGCCGGCCAACTCTTGGATCTGTGCCTTTGCCTCGATTCCCACTACACTCTGGAAATCCCTTACCATCATGGGGAAGGGGTGGGGTCCCACCACAGAGCCTATGCAGTAGATCTGGGTATCGGGATCTTCTAGATATGCCTCAAAAGCTGCATCCACTGCATCCTTGAGTGTTTTTGTTCCTCTGGTAACTTCGATAACCTGGGCACCTAGAATCTTCATTCTGCTTACATTAGGAGCCTCTTTCTTGATGTCGACCTCTCCCATGTAGATATCACACTCAAGTCCAAGCAAGGCAGCTGCAGTTGCAAGGGCAACTCCGTGTTGTCCTGCACCAGTTTCAGCAATGACTTTCTTCTTTCCCAGTTTCTTGGCAAGCAACACTTCTCCAATACAGTGGTTGATCTTGTGTGCACCAGTATGGTTCAGGTCTTCACGCTTTAGATATATCTGCGCCCCTCCTACCTCTTTGCTGAGGCGTTTTGCATGGTAGACAGGACTGGGACGACCTATATAATGTCTCTGAAGCGAACTGAGCTCCTCAAGGAATGCTGGGTCCTGTACGATTTCCTCATATGCCTTGGTTACCTCATCCATGACAGTTTGTAGCTGGGGAGGAATGTAGGAACCTCCGAACTCTCCGAAACGACCATCTGAGTCGGGTAGGTTGGTTGTGTTGATCTCTTTGGTAAGCATGTTCTGCATTGGATATCTCCTTGTGTTGGGTGTGATGTTACTATAAACAGAAACAATATGTCAACACAAAATAGATAAGTTTCTCCAAAAAGAATCATGGAATGAAAAAAATAACCCACAGAGTCATGCCCTGTGGGTCTGTGCGTGATTTCGTTCAGGCTTAGAGGCTGAGAGCCTTCTTCACAGCTGTTGCGTCACGTACGCCAATTGCCTTGTCCACAACTTTACCGTCCTTGTAGAAAAGCAAGGTGGGAATGGACTGCACGCCAAAGGTCATGGCCAATTCGCCTTCTTCATCAACATTCACTTTGACGACCTTCATTTTTCCATCCATTTCTTTGTCGAGCTGATCAAGGATGGGGCCCTGCATACGGCAAGGACCGCACCATGGTGCCCAGAAATCAACTACAACGGGAACATCACTCTTCAAAACTTCAGCTTCATATGTGCTCTTTGTTACATTTTTAACCATCTTAAACTCCTATTCTGTACGTTTACTACGTTTTGTGTTTCTTGTATTGTATAGGTAACATACTACAATTATTTGCTATCGGCAACTACCCGGGGGAACTTTTTTATGTATCCACTTATCGATTTACATTGTGACACCATCTATGCGTTGGAGGCTGGAGAGTCACATGGTTCTCTCATCGAGAATGATGGACATACTGATGTAAGGTGGATGGAGATGGCAGGAAGCATTACCACTACCTTTGCCCTCTATGTTCCCTTGGAGCAAGGGATTGCTCCCTGGGAGACGGTAGTGCGAATGCATGACCGCTTCTTAGAGGAAATCTCCCTCGCTGGGCATCGGATTGGCCAGGTGAGGACTGCCGAGGAGATACGCAACAATCCTGTCCAGGGTGCCTTACTGAGCTGTGAGGAGTTTCAGATACTGGAAGGGGAGCTGAATCGGATTTCCATCCTTGCTTCCTGGGGTGTGAGGATGGCCACCTTGATCTGGAACAAGGAGAATGATCTAGCCTTTCCAAACCACATGAGTGGTGGACTGAAACCATTCTGCTACGATGTGATCGCAGAGATGGAACGTCATAACATTCTGGTTGATGTTTCGCATCTTAATGATGATGGTTTCTATGATGTAGCGAAGGTTGCTGGAAGACCATTCATCGCGAGTCATTCCAACTGTAGGGCGATCACCAACCACAGCAGGAATCTCAGTGATGCGATGATTCGAAAGATTGCGGATGCAGGTGGGGTGGTTGGCCTGAATTTCTGTCCTTCCTTTCTCTCGGAGGACTGGGAATACAGCAGCTTGGAGGCTATGGTAAGACATGCATGTCATCTCAAACAGGTTGGAGGATCTCAGGCAATTGCAGTGAGGACTGATTTTGATGGGATCTATGGGTCATTGGAGATTGACCACTACAGCAAAATGGGCAGACTTTGGGATGCCCTTGCCAAGAAAGGATTCTCACCCACCGACCTTGAAGGGATGTGGTGCGGGAATGCGCTCAGGGTGCTTGCCTGAGAGCCTTGAGTCGTGTTTTATCCTCATCACTGACCAAGCGTGATTCAATGCACTTCTGGATGGCTTTTTTCCTTACCTTCTCAGCAAGAATCCCGGAATGCAGGTAGGGAAGGGTTCTCTCCTTATCCTTGCAGTATGCAGTTGCATAGGCCCAAGCAAGTGCCATCATAACGTAGTAGTGATCGCTCTCTGCAGTGGAGAGTTTCTTGAGAACCTCCCCAAAGGTGTCAGGTTCAAGGAAATACAGCATCAGGGTGACAATTCCCAGGCGCTTGTCATAGGGATATTCCTTTTCCAGTAATGCATTGAAATAAGGGTAGTAGAAATCCCTGTTCTTCCGAATCCATTTCATCTCAGATGCGAGGCAATCATTGGTGGCCCAACTGTTGTTATAGGGCAACATTTTGGGCAAATAGGCAAACCGCTCTTCTTCTGTGAGGGACATCAGGCCAAAGAGCTTGTAGAGGATGATGGTCTCTTCATAGGAGAGGGAATCGCAGCGGAGCAGTTCGGTAAAAAGATGTATATCCTGCTTTGAGGCAATGTGCTTTGCCAACCTCTGTAGTGCTGGTGCCCTGACTCCATACACCACTCCATTTGAGATCTGCAGTTTCAGCTGGAATGAGCGATAAGAAGGCTCAGCAAGTTCGCTGAGCCTTTCTATCAATGCTGTTCGATTCATAGTCCCATCTGCTTGGTGAATCGCATCAGGTTGTCGATGGTCTTCTCCATATCTTCAGGGGCACGGCCTTTGGCCTTCTTGAACTCAACAGCGACCCTGTTGATCGAGAAGATGCCGGTGACTCCCTCGTCATAGGCTCCTTCCACATCATCCCCGATATCCCCAACGATAGCGAGTACTGGTACCTTGGCTTTCTTGGCACGTCTGGATACCCCGATAACCACCTTTCCCCTGAGTGACTGGCCATCGATCTTCCCTTCACCGGTAAGGACCAGGTCTGCTTCCTTGAGCAGGGAGTCAAAGTTGACGGTATCCAAAACGGTCTCGATTCCCATCTGCAGGGTAGAGGAGAAGAAGGCAGCCATGCCGCCACCCATTCCGCCTGCTGCTCCACTGCCAGGGATTGCCTGTACATCAATACCCAGATCTTTCAGGATTACTCCAGCGAGACTTTTTAGGTTGGAATCCAGTACCTTTACCATCTCAGGGTCTGCACCTTTCTGTGGTCCAAAAATATAGGCTGCACCATTGGTTCCGTGGAACGGATTGTCAATGTCACACATGGTGGTGATGGTTACCTGCTTGAGCGCTGGATCGAGCTCTGATGTGTCAATCGATGCAACCTGGTCCATAGTCCCACCGGTAGGTACAAATGCATTGCCATCCTTATCCTTGAATACAACACCACAAGCAGCTGCTGCTCCGCACCCACCATCATTGGTGGAACTGCCTCCAAGACCAACGATGATGTGCTTGCAACCGTTTTTTGCTGCATCAAGCATCAGCTGTCCAACACCATAGGTTGTGGTCTTGTCCGGGCGGAGTTCATCGCCCACCAGGGGAAGCCCTGCACAAGATGCCATCTCGATGACAGCAGTATCGCCCTTGATGATACCATAGAAACTTTCCATGAGTTGTCCAAAGGGGCCTTGCACAGTTACGATACGTTTCTCCCCACCGAGGGCTTGAAGAAAAGCATCTACGCTCCCTTCTCCTCCGTCTGCGACCGGGATACTGGTGACTTTTGCATCGCTGTAGTGGCGCTTGATAGCTCTGTCCATGATGGAACAGATCTGTTCAGAACTCATGGTTCCCTTGAAAGAATCGGGGATCAAGAGGATGTTTTTCATCTGAGGCTCCTTTCTCATATCGGGTGTACTGACCCGGTTTTTTGCCATCTTACGGAATCTGTGGAAAAAAATCCACCCACATGTCAGACAAGCTGTGGTTTTTCTATCAACGCTTCCAGAAATGCTTTGAAAACAGGACAAAAACGGTAAACAATTCAAGACGGCCTACCAGCATCAGGAAGGAACACACCCATTTCAGAGCTGAAGGAAGAAAGGCAAAATTACCTGTGGGGCCAACTTCCCCAAATCCGATTCCGATATTGCCAAGACAGAGGAATGAGGCTGCAATACTGGAAAAGGGATCAAGGCCGCTCAAGGAGATAAGAACTGCTCCGACAATTCCTGTGAAGATGTAGACACCAAAAAAGGTTGCAATGGATCTCATCAAATCTTCAGGTATGGGGGATCGCCCGACTCTGACTTGGAAAATTCCTTTTGGGTGAATTCTCTGTTTGATATGGGCTCTCCCCATCTTGAAGAGTGTGGCAATCCTGACCACCTTTACACCACCTCCGGCAGATCCTGCCGATCCTCCGATGAAGAAGAGCAGGAAGAAAAGCATCTGCGGAAAGGCAGGCCAGAGCACATAGTCAGTGGTAGCAAACCCTGTGGTGGTGAGAATGGATGCAGTGAGAAATGCACTGTAGCGGAAAGCCTCACCGAAGGAACCATAGGTATTTGAAAATGTGAGATGCCAAGCTGCAAGCAATGCAACCACTGCCCAGATACCAAGATAGAAGCGAAGCTCACCATCCCTCAGAACGGATTTTAATTTTCCACTGATGGCCTTGTAGTAGAGTGCGAAGTTGGCTCCTGCAATGAGCATGAATATGGTGACCACAACATCTACATAGAGGCTTGAGAATGTCCCTATGGATGAATTCTTTACACAGAATCCAGCTGCGGCCATGGTCGAAAAGGTAACAGTAACAGCATCATAGAGAGATAGTCCGCCCATGAGAAGCAAGATGGTTTCGAGTACAGAGAAACCGATATAGATCGACCAGAGAATGAGGGCTGTATTCTTGATCTTGGGAGTAAGCTTATCCTTTGTTGGGCCAACCGTTTCAGCTCCAACGAGCAGTGCTCCGCTGACACCAAGGGCCGGCAATAGGGCCACGAAGAGTACCACGATTCCCATACCCCCCAACCAGTTGGTTTGTGAACGCCAGAACAGGATGGATTTGGGTAGACTCTCAATTTCCGGCAGTACCGTGGCCCCCGTGGTAGTGAATCCACTCATGATCTCAAAGTAGGCGCTGGGATAGTCTACATAGGCTCCACTGGCTACCAAGGGGATAGCTGAGAATGCGGTTGCGATGACCCATGTCAGGGTTACCACGAGGTACCCATCACGAGCGAGCATCTGCTTATTCTGTGACTTTCCGGTACTGATAAGGATAGTGGTACTGAAGATTGCTATGGCAGCATATGCTACCAAAAATCCTTTGATGGCATCTGTTTCCTGATAATTGAATGCCAGGGCAGTAGGGATGCCCATAAGCAGGCCAATAAAGAGTACAATAAATGATAACAGCCGAAGGTCCAGTTTCCAATTTATCATGGTAATCCTACCCAAAGAGTTTTTGGATGAACTCAGTAGCTTGCCTGAGTGCTGCTACGACAACAGTATCCCCTTCATTGAGGGTAGAATTCCCATTGGGAATGAAGCTCTTCCCTTCATTATTGGTAATGCCTGCAACTATTGCCTTCTTTCTCATATTGATGTCTTTTAACTGCTTGCCGCACATCTCACTGTCTGCGTGGATGATGAATTCATACACCTCGAGCTGACCGTTGAAGAGTGAGTGTACACTCGATACATTGCTCCCCCTGAGATAGCGAAGCAAGGACTCTACGGTGGTGTCGGTGGTTGAGATGACCACATCGATTCCAAGGTAGGAAGCCATACGTGAATAGTTGTTGTTTTGCTTGATGAGTGCCATGGAACGCATGATACCGATACGTTTTGCGTAACTTGCGGTGATGATGTTCAACTCGTCATTGTCGGTAAGGGCGATAAGAAGATCATAGCTTCCCAGCTGTTCCTCTGCCATGATGTCTTCGTCGGTGATATCGGCCTTGATGACCAGAATCTCACGAAAGCGCTCTGAGAATTCCTTGCAAACCTCAGGATCTTGGTCGACGATGGTGACCTTGGAACGCATTGCAGGACTCATCCGATTCAGCAGTGCCCGGGTAATTCTACTAGCTCCAACCAACACCATGTTATTAGGTCTTTTCTGTAGTTTTCCGACTGTTTTCAGTATATCGGTGACTTCCTGCGATTCAGCTATGATACTCAGTGTATCCTCAGCCTGTATGGTGGTCTCTCCTGAAGGAACGAGGACCTGTCCCCTTCGTTTGATGGAAGCGATAACAAACTCAGCGTTGAGCTTACTGCGCATCTCACTGACGGTGGTCCCTACATAGGTACTGTTTTTTTCGATATAGAAATTATAGAGCAGTAGCTTGGAGTTACTGAATGCCAAGAGGTTTCCGTTAACCCCTTGTTCTATGATGGCAAAGATCGATCGTGCTGTTTCTGCATTGGGATTTACGATATAATCGATACCGAGTAATCCTTCCTTAAGGCCACCACTGCCGGTGTAGATCAGGGATCGTATTGCAGCAACGGTTTTGGTATTTGGGAATGATGAGGAGACCAGTCCGCATGAGACCAGGTTGATTTCATCACTGTTGGTTACTGCAATAAAGGCTTCTGCTTGCTCGACTCCTGCTTCAGTGAGCTTGTCTATGTCGGTTCCGTTGCCCAGAACACCAAGACAATCGAGTTTGGAAACAGCCATTTCGACTCTTTCAAACGAGTTGTCAAGGATTACTACATCCTTACCATCTGTAATGAGTTGTTTTGCCATTCCCATGCCGCGTCTTCCCGCACCTAGGATAACCACTTTCTTACTCGTACCAGGCTCCTTCACGTTTCATTGGGAAACGTTGTGTATATAGTACCAGACATGCTGTAAAAGCATAAGGCTTTTATGCGTTGAAATACCATACCCAATAACTACAACCGTTGCAAGGTGTTAAATTATTTTTATAGCATTAATTACAATGCTGGTTGACAAGATTTTCCTTTTTCCGTATAGTACAGAAGAAATTCGACGCAGGGTGGAGCAGTTGGCAGCTCGTCGGGCTCATAACCCGAAGGTCGTAGGTCCGAGTCCTACCCCTGCTAAACAGTTGGTTTGAAGAATGGACTGCCGCACGTGCAAAGGCACACGGCAGGACGGTGATTCCTTATTCTACCAGACTACTAGGCAACTTGTTAGGCGACAATGGTCGTACAGCGGGTTGCCTTTCTTGTGTCTTGAGTCTGAGTTACGACCACTGACAGGCGACCTGACTCTTGGCTATGGTTCCTCAACGATAGAAGCCTCTTCTTCTGTTCTCGGATTACGATATTGAGGTTGGCTTTAGGTTGTTTATCTGTTCTTCCAATTCTTTTAGCGTTTCGAATATTTCAGTTAGTGAGATCTTTTTGCCAAATATCATAACTTGCATCTCCCGGTAATCTCGAACTAGTAGCTGTTTAATTTTTTCTGGAGGAATCAATTTGAATGACCCAGGAACAGCTGTTTCATAATGTGCCCATCTAACTGGATAGAACTTCTGTTTGAAATCTATGACCTCTCTGAGAAGATTCAGATCAGATAAGGC
>NZ_JAEKNT010000336.1 GCF_016406725.1 Sphaerochaeta sp. S2
CTTGAATACTTTCTTTTGTTTGATCAAAAGCAATAAACGCAAACTCCTCTCCACCCATTCTAGATAATAGTGTATCCTTATCCTCAAAGGATTTTAGTTTTATTCCTATCAATTGTAATACTTTGTCCCCAAATAGATGGCCATATAAATCATTTATTTGCTTGAACAAATCGAGATCCAACATAATCATTCCAATAGACCTTGGTTGTGATAATATTTTTTCTTCAAATTTTTCTATAAATCCTCGTCTATTTAGAAGTCCTGTCAAACCATCTGTCGTACTTAATCTCTCCAAATCCTCTGCTTGCTTAATATTTTTTAAAGCAATGGCTACATAAGATCCTATTATATTAAAGATTTCCATATCCTCTTTAGAATAAGCATACTTCTTATAACTCTGTATCGTAAATACACCAACCGTTTCTCTTTTTACAACTAAAGGTAAAAACATAACAGAATTAATATCCAAATCAGAGCTTTGCTTGGCCTTCTCACGTATCAGTGGTTCATTTGTGTAAATAACATTGTCATTTTCAATATCGTTAGATATCAGCTCTTTCTTATTGATGATTGACCACACCGCTAAACTACTCTTATTAGATAGCGGTATGGATTTTGTATTTAACTTTCGCCCTTCATTAAAAAAATGTTCATACTTTAATTCTTCATCTTTCAATATACCAATACCAATACTATCAATAGACATGAATGAGGACAGTGCGTCTAAAGCAAATAATAAAACCTGATCGAGATCATCATACATCGTTATGTCTCTACCGACTTTCGCCACCATTTCAAACCTTGTTAAGGTCTTTTTATACTCTTCTCGTATCACTTCATTCATCGTCTTTTCACTATTTAAGTCTACCAACTTATGATACATTAAATCATACTTTACCATATAGTCATAGGCAGATTTGTAATAGCCTGTTAAATTTGATATTATCGCTGCTCTTTTATAGAATGAATGCCGTGTGTTCATATTTTCTATCTGTTCAAAATCCAAACG
>NZ_JAEKNT010000337.1 GCF_016406725.1 Sphaerochaeta sp. S2
TCTTGGATTTGGCGCCATGCGCTTCCCTACAACCCCAGAAGGCAAGATTGACCGAAAGCGTTCATTGGCTATGATGAAGGAAGCTTATGAGGCCGGGGTGAATTATTTTGATACCGCCTACCCATATCATGGCGGGGAGAGTGAGCCTTTGGTAGGAGAATTCCTCTCCACCTTGGATAGAAGCAGCTTCTACGTTGCCACAAAGCTTCCCCAATGGTCGGTTAATTCTCTAGATGATGCAAAGCGGATATTCAATGAACAGCTTATAAGACTACAACAGAGCTATATCGACTTCTATCTTATCCACGCAATTGACAAGAAAGCATTCGACCGGATGGTAGACCTTGGTGTGGTTGACTACCTGGAAGAGGAACAGAAAAAGGGCCGTATCAAGCATCTGGGCTTCTCGTTTCACTCCATCTATGAGGATTTTGAGTATATCACCCGCTTTCGCCCCTGGGATTTCATCCAGATCCAATACAACTACCTGGATACTGAAGAGCAGGCTGGAGACAAGGGCTATGAACTGTGCACAGAACTGGGCATACCCGTCATTGTGATGGAGCCGATTAAGGGAGGCTCACTTGCTGGTCTGTCCCCTGACCTGGAAGCCAAGATGAAAGCATTGGACCCTGATGCATCACCAGCTTCCTTTGCCCTTAGGTGGGTCGCTGACCACCAGAATGTGAAGGTCATCCTTAGTGGCATGTCCACAGAGGAGCAGGTCAGGGAGAACCTCCAGACCTTCTCTCCCTACAAGCCGTTGAGCGAGCACGAGAGAGCGGTACTGGAAGAGATTGGAAGCAGCATGAGAAGCCGCATCGGCAATGACTGCACCGGCTGCAAGTACTGTATGCCCTGCCCCTTCGGTGTTGATATTCCTGGGAACTTTGCACTCTGGAACAAGTACCGGATGTTCAACAACTATGAGGTGGTCAAGGACCAGTGGGAGAGCGAGAGCAGTGCTGACAAGCGTCCTCCTGCCTGCACGGAGTGTGGTCAGTGTATTCCACTCTGTCCGCAGCATATCGATATCCCTACCGATCTGAAACGGGTCCAGGAGGAGATGGAAGCTGCTCGAATAGCGTATTACCAAAAGTAGTAATATCTTACCCTCTAAGAAGCCACGCTGAAAAACAGCGTGGCTTTTCTTTGCAATAGGCATAACCATGATTAATGTACTTAACTCCGATAGCCGTGGATACTGAGTGGAAGGCAATTCAAATAGTTCATATGACCATGCAAGGGAGCCATTCCTGGAATTGGTAGCAACTGCACTTCTAGAATCTGAAAAACTCTGGTTATCTGTCCTGGATTAAAACAGGGATATGAAGCACAAAGAGACTCGTCTTTTGTGGGCACTTACGCTATTGTTAGAACCATGAATATACAAGAACGCGCTAACGGCGCTCTGCTTGGTTTGTTTGTAGGCGATGGGTTTGGCAGTCAGTGTGACGGCCTCTCCAGGGAAACACTCCAAGAAGAAGTACAAGATACAATACAAGAGGTGTTCTCCCTCGAACACCTACGCAGTGACTGTGGCATCTCAGGGGAAGTGAGCGACTTGCCGCTTCTGCTTTCCATGAGCCTGCTGTCCAACCAGGGTCTGGATGCCGATCATTTCCATGCACTGGTCAATCGTTACCGTGAGGAGAGTGAAGAAGGGTTCCCCCTTCAGGAGTATCGAGCAGCGATTCCTCTTTCTCTCATTGTAGCGATAGCAGGTGTCGAGTTGAAACAAAAACAGATCAGGGAAATAGCTCTTACAACAGCTTCACTTTTCAGTGAAGATACTCTTGAAAAAGAGGCGGTAGCACTGCTTGCCCACTGTTTTCATCTCCTGATCAATGAAGAAGTCTTTGATGGAGAAAAACTTGTACACGACCTCTTTACACAACGTGGTGGCAAGAATCTGGATGAACAACTAACTGCACTGCTCTCCAGAGCAAGAAAGCCCAGTCTTGTTGTTACTGGAAACCATACATTGAAGGAGACGCTGCTTCTGGTGTTCCACACACTGCTTCACGCTCTCTCCTTTGAGGAAGGTATGAGTGACATTGCAAGGATGGGAGGAGATGCTCGCCTATCTTGTGGCCTGTATGGAGCGTTGCAGGGTGCCCTTCAGGGACCGGAACTCTTTCCTGATAGTTGGATTGATGAACTTGTCTCCTCCTCTGCCCTTGAGCAGGCGATCAAGAAACAGACACTGTTCAAACGAGAGACGATAAAGATGGAAAGGCTTGCCTTGACCATGAGTGAAAGACTGATGAACGCTTCAGTATTTGGGAGGTAATGATAGAGTACAAATCACTAGGAAGAACCGGTATCAAGGTTTCTGAGCTCTGCTTTGGGACCATGTCCTTCGGCGGAAGAGCAGACAAGAGCGAATCAGAGAAGATGTACAAGACCTGTAGAGAGGCAGGGATCAACTTCTTTGACTGTGCCGATGTCTATCAGAAGGGAGTTGCAGAGAGCTATCTCGGAGAATTTATTTCCCAAGAGCGTGATAAGGTTGTTATCACCACCAAGACGTATGGTGCTATGGGAGACGATGTCAACGAGAAGGGTTTGAACGCAAAACATATCAGGCTGGGAGTGGAAGCAAGTCTGAAACGTCTAAATACAGACTATGTAGATGTCATGTTTCTCCATCATTTTGATCCGACTGTGAGGGAAGAGGAAACACTCCGGGCTGTTGACCGACTTGTCAGTGAAGGTAAGGTGCTCTCATTGGGAGTCAGCAACTTTGCTGCCTACCAGGTGGAAAGAATGCTTCACGTCTCAGCGATTAACCAGTTTGCCCCGATTTCGGTCATCCAACCCATGTTCAACATAGCAAAGCGTATGGCTGAGGTTGAACTGCTCCCTATGGCTGCATATGAAGGGCTTGGGGTCATCACTTACAGTCCACTTGGAGGTGGGCTGCTTACCGGCCGATACAAGGATGGCTATTCCAATGCCTCAGGAAGATTGGTCGAAAACCAGAACTACAACAAACGCTATGGCGGTCAGTTCTACGAGCAAGTTGCCCGTGAATACTCAGAGCTTTGCAGCAAGTGGGGCATCAATGAAGCAACTCTTGCAGTGGCTTGGGTAATGGCACATAAGCAGGTTACCGCCCCGATCATCGGAGCGGCTCATACCGAGCACTTGAAGCAGTCCCTACAGGCTGTATCCCTCACCCTTGAGCCTGAGCTCTTGAAGGCGATCGATGCGATCAGTCCACCACCACCTCCGGCAACGGACAGGAGTGAGGAGCAATAGGACTTGTCTGAAGCAAGGTTGAATAGTCTCATCTTTCCAAGGTATGAAAGATGAGAATACAACACATTTCCTGGAGGACCAAATCAATCTCCTCCTCCAGGAACGCTTCAACATCCCTTCCCTCTACCCATTTCAACGGCTGGTAATCCAGCGCATCGTGGAAGAGGACAGTGAAGAGAGCAATCATGAAGGATCAGTAGTGGTACTCCCTACCGGTGGAGGCAAGAGTCTCTGCTTTATGCTTCCCTCCCTTCTCGTGGAAGGGATCACTGTCTTGGTCTATCCACTGCTCTCCCTCATGCATGACCAGATCAGGCGCCTCAAGGAGGTTTCCATCCCCTATATCTGCATACAAGGTGGCCAGAGCCATCAAGAGAGGAATCTTCTACTCGAGAAATTAAAAACCAAGGAAGCTAGAATCCTGGTAACCAATGC
>NZ_JAEKNT010000338.1 GCF_016406725.1 Sphaerochaeta sp. S2
GGTATAAGAAGAGCATCTATGTCGTATTTTCGGGAGGCGATGATTTGTGCGTGCTCGGGGTTTGGGATGTTGTCATGGAGTTTGCCTTGGATTTCCGAGAGAGGTTGGATATTTTTACAAATCATAACAAGGCAGTTACCCTTTCAGGAGGGATTGCGCTTGCATCCAGTTCGCTTCCTGTGAAAAATCTTGCGATGATGGCAGAGGAGGGCCTAGAATCATCCAAACAACGCAAGGAGCGTAACCTAATAGTGAAGGATGGTATTACGATATTTGGGGTCACCCAATCGTGGGATGTTTTCAGGAAAAGTCTGGCCGACGGTAAGCAGATGTTGAAGTACATTGATACCAACGCAGTATCCAAAGCGACAGTCTATCGAATCATCGATTTCTCCCATCGTGCAGAAAGGGTGGGGAACGGCGATTTAAGGGATTTGTTGTGGGCCAGCAATTACCAGTATCAACTGAGCAGGACAATACATAAGAACCAGGGTGAGGTACGTTCCTGGTTTGCTCAGTTTGGAGCATCTCCCCCTCAAATGGTTGATGCAAGGGTTTCTGCAAGTTATGCCCTCTATCAGATTCGTGATAGATTGAATTGAATAGTTCAAAAGGAGATTTACAATGCTACAGCCAAGACAAGGAAGTGGCCCTTCAATCATTGGGGGGTTCTACGAGGATGGCGAAAGTCGGGTAAAGCCTGATTTGTTCGACACAAAAGCGCAGGAGATTGCCAAGAAACTCTACAAGGTCAGCCAGTATAGAGGGCGTGATGTAACAAATGGGGTGAGCGGAACCCAGCTCCGGCGGATATTCGACGAGGTGAAGCGGTTCGACTACTTGCTTCAGCTGGATGCTGCCATGTGGGAAAGCCAGCTTCCCTACATCAAGATGATCAAGTCAAAAGTATGCTACACCATCGCTAGGTCAACCCGAAATCTACATAATTCAGATGAAATCCGTTGTTATGACGTATTGTCAGCGTTCCTGATTGAAGGTATCGACAGCATTCATAAGCAGAAGGACTATGAGGTCTTTCTTGCTTTGTTCGAAGCCGTCTATGGATTCTATTATGAACATGCCCCGAACAGAAGTTAAGAGAGAAAGGAGATAAACCATGGAATATCAACAGCTGGGACAGAAAAAGATCATTGGCAAAATGGTGGTGAAGACAGGGCTTCATATTGGAGCAGGTAATGACAAGGTTGAAATTGGCGGCATGGATAATCCCATAATCAGGAATCCCCTCAACCGGGAACCGTATATCCCGGGATCTTCAATCAAAGGGAAGATGAGATCCCTTCTGGAATGGAAGTTTGGAAAGATTGATATGGCAAGCAGGAAGCCTGGTGAGCCATGTTCTTGTGGAAAAGCCGATTGTCAAATTTGCAGGGTATTCGGGAGTGCCAACAATTCTAGAAACAGTGCATCAACGATTGAGAAGGGACCTACCCGTCTCATTGTTAGGGATGCAACCCTCTCAGAGGAATATCGCGCGATGATGAAACAAGGCAAGCCAATAGTAGAGGAGAAATCTGAGAATAGTTTGAACAGGATAACTGCAGAGGCAAATCCTAGACCTATCGAACGTGTAGTCCCAGGGGTAACCTTTGACTTTGAAATCATCTTCAGGGTGTTGGATATGGGAGACGGTGGAAAGACTGACTTGAAGATGTTCGATGATGTGGTGGTTTCAGGTTTGAATCTACTCAAGGCTGATTACTTGGGTGGTGGTGGTTCTCGTGGTAATGGCCAAATTGATTTCGTCGATCTGAAAGATGAAAACGGGAATTCAATAGAATTGTAACCTATGTAAGGGGCCACATATGAAACTATACAAGGCACAAATCGAGCTCCATTCACCGATTGCTACACCCCTCAAAGGTGATACCATTTGGGGGCATATTGTGTGGGGTATAGCAACCCATGAGGGAGACATTGATGTTGCGGCATTCCTTGCGGGGTGTCATTCCTCGAATCCTCCGTTCGTTATATCAAGTGCGTTTCCGCAGGGGATGTTGCCACGCCCAATCCTGAGCGAAAGGGTTGTGACTAAAATCCTGACGAAAACGGAGTATGCACAAATCAAGGCTAAGAAGAAATCGCGTTTCATCCCTTCTTTCCTAAATGATTCAATTGAAATAAAAGGGAATGCTCAACCGTATTTCATAAAAGAGTCAGAGATGCATAATACCATTGATAGGCTTTCTTTGACCGTTCAGGACCAAGGGTTGTTTTCTTCCGAATCCATGTGGCCGAATCCCAATGCATTTATGTCAGGTAGGATCGTTTTCGATTTGTACATAGCTTCCGATTATGAGGAAGATCGAATTATGCAGCTTCTTATTTGGGCATTTGAGAATGGCTATGGTGCTGATGCTTCATCTGGAAAAGGTGTTGTCACAGTATTGCCTGGTCTCCAGAAAATCCAAATACCGGCAAAGCATTCGAACCGGTATATGGCGCTTGGACCTTTTGTCCTGGGAAAGGAAAAAATTCCAGAAGACCTGCTCTCTAATATTTTCGTCAGGCGAGGAAAAATTGGAGGTGGATTTGGTAACTCATTCAACCCTTTCAAAAAGACTGTGATTTTGTTTGATGAAGGTGCGACTTTCATGTGCAATGAAGGTACGTTGTTTGTTGGAAACCTCATTACGGATGTTCACTCTGATTCCCGAATCTGTCAGTCTGGCTTTTGCCCAATCATTCCCTTGCCTGAAGGAGCGACTCATGAAGAAACAGTATGAGATAACTATCCAACCCTTGACAGCCATCCATATTGGGACAGGAAATTCAATTCCTTTGATGGAATACCTTACTGCTGAAGTTATAAAACAAGAACGGTTCATTGTGTATTCACAGGAATCCATTCTCCAGAGGGTGGTAAAAGATCCTAAAAAAATTGTGGAATATGAACGGGCAAGTAATGATCCATCATTAACATCTTTGAGAAAGTTCTTCTTGGCCAATTTCCAGAAGAACAAAGATATATCACATATCTGTGATCTCACCGATGGGTTCAAAACACTCTATGATATTAAAAGCAAAGGCAATCCATTGGACAGCAGTCTTGAAGTCTTCGAGATGTACAGGCCGGCAGGGAAAATGTCTGCTGTAATTCCTGGTAGTTCTTTCAAAGGCGCTCTGCGTACTGCGATGTTGAATCTTGTCATGCATGAATGGCCAGATGAAAAATTCTATGACAAGAATTATGACGACATCAAGCGTGCTCAGCAATCATTTGCATACAGGGATGCGGCAAACATAGAAAAAAGAGTCCAAAAGGATATCATGGGTAACGATCCCAAAAATGATTTGTTTCGGACATTCGCGTTCGGGGATGCTGCATTTGATCCAAAGGGAAGCCAAATCGTAGGCAAGATTGAGAACATTGCGAGGAAAGGTGATACTCTTGTAATCAAAGGAATTCCGATTTACACCGAGGCCTTGAAGGGCACTCTGATGGGAAACTCCACCACAGGTAAAAGCAGAGCAACGATTGATATTGACCTCCAGAAAGTGAATTTCGGGGGTCACCGATATGCTTCCATGGAGGATTTAGTACGTGCATGCCAATATTTTTTCAAGCGAGAGTTCATCAATGAAGCAGATAATTTTTATGCAGAAATATCTGATTCAAGATTGAAACTCTATAAAAAGCTGTACGATATTATAACCAATCTTGATGAATCCAACAAAGCTATATTCCCTATGCGACTTGGACGTTGGAGCCAAGCCGAATTTGTCACGTTCGAGAAAATCTATAGAATGCCAAAAGTCCCAAGGGACCATGGATATGGGGATACACGGATGGTTTTCGATTACAATGGGCAGTTGCTTCCGATGGGTTGGTGTCTCTGCATTGTGAAGGAAATTTAGCCACGTGAATATACTGGTAACAACCCTGGGATACTCATGGCACATCGTGCCTGAAATCTTGGGGTTTACTAATCCCATGCAATTCCCTCTGTATGCCCAGGCTGAAGCTGTCCAGGAAAAAATCTCTGCCTTGGGACTGTCATCGGTCAATGAATGTTGGGTGGTAACCCCTGATATCACACCTATGCTTCAAAATGAGTTCGACGCCTTGACAGCATGGGCCCAACATTTCCGATTCATTCTCAGGGTTTTTCCATGTTGTGGTGTTAAGGAGTTCTCTGATGAACGGGCTATCCGGTTGATGCGGTCATGGATATACCGGATTGTCCTGCATGCATCTGGATTGACTGCTGAAGGGAAATTATATTTATCCTTGGCAGGGGGAAGGAAAACGATGAGTGCAGATATGCAGGAAGCCGCCAATCTGTTCGGCTGCGATAAACTGCTGCATGTGGTAGCCATTGCCCAATTACCTGAAGAGTTGAGGCGAAATCCCAAGGCTCTAATGATTGAGGATTTTAACCCTGTCTCTTATAAACACATCCCGCCCCCGAGCA
>NZ_JAEKNT010000339.1 GCF_016406725.1 Sphaerochaeta sp. S2
GTACTTGCCTCCTCAATCGTTGTACTACCGTCTTTCAGGGTAACAAACACACACTGGTCTTCTGCATTCTCTGCTCTACCCTTGAGTGTAAGTGAATCCGTTCGATGGCTTTCCACACCAAGAAAAGTGAAATACCATTTCTCACGTATTATCAGGCTTACCTCGCGATAGATGCCACAGAAGGAGATGTAGTCCATACTCCCACCAAAGGGAGGAAAGGAGGGATCCTCATCCCCTGAGACCACCACGGTAAGGGTAAAAGAGGAGCGAGCACCCAAATCCAATGTATAGGGAAGATAGGCTCCCTCGAAGCTTCCACACAACACTCCGTCCACATAGAAGTCTGCTTTATTTGCAATCCCTTCAAATCGTATGGCAACCTGCTGGGAATCGGATATATCGAGGGAGAACTGCCTACGGTATGTGTAGGGTCCCCAGTGGAACTGCTCCTCATGGTACCCAGGGGCAAACTGCACGGGTGTATGGGGAAGAGAGACCTGTTGCCAGGCAGAGTCGTCTAATTCGCTAGCAAGAAAGTCTTCGCTGAAGCCTTGGCGGAACAGCCAGAGGTCGTTGACCGGTTTTTCCTGATACATTGGATCCTCCCCTTCTCTGTATAGCAGAGCAAATGCACCAGAGCAAGCGACGATACTTGAAACTGGGAGCCTTTTTGTTCTATGGTTAAGGAATTCAGAGACCAAATTAGAGAGGAGTTCAGCATGGACATTTCCCCTTTGCAAAAAGTACGTTATGCCTATCAACCCAAGCTACCCGCAATTTTGAGGGAGAGCATCACCAAGGTATCCCCCAAGAAGGGAGAAGCTACCAGTGCACAATCTGACGCAGATCAGATCAAGGCACTCTTTCCCAACACATACGGACTCCCAAGAGTTTCGTTCATAGCCGGAGATAATAATGATATCAGCAAGAAGCGAAACGTAGGAGTTATCCTGAGCGGTGGCCAGGCTCCCGGTGGGCATAATGTCATTAGTGGAATATTCGATGCACTGAAGGCAGCCAATACGGAGAATACCCTGTATGGCTTCAAAGGTGGTCCTTCCGGTATTCTGGAAGACTCCTACAGGATCATTGACAAGGAATATCTTGCTGCATTCCGCAATACCGGCGGTTTTGATATCATCGGAAGCGGAAGAACAAAGCTTGAGACCGAAGCCCAGTTTGAGGTTTGCGCTGAAGTATGCAAGAAGCATGAGATTGATGCCCTGGTTATCATCGGCGGAGATGATTCAAACACCAATGCAGCTGTCTTGGCTGAGTACTTCCTTGCCAAGAACCACGGCATTCAGGTAATCGGTTGCCCGAAGACCATCGACGGAGACCTGAAGAACGAATCCATTGAAATATCCTTTGGATTCGATACAGCTACCAAAACCTACAGTGAATTGATCGGCAACATCGAGAGAGATGCCAACAGTGCAAAGAAATACTGGCACTTCATCAAACTCATGGGCCGCTCTGCAAGTCATATCGCCCTTGAATGTGCCTTGGAGACCCAGCCCAATATCTGCCTGATCAGCGAAGAAGTTGAAGCCAAGGGACAGAGTCTGGTAAGCATTGTGGACTACATCGCAAAGGTTGTTGCTGAGCGTGCAGAGGATGGGAACAACTTTGGTGTTGCCCTTATTCCTGAGGGCTTGATTGAATTCATCCCTGAAATCAAGGTCTTGATCAGCCAGATCAACAATCTCCTTGCCAAGGAAGAGAAAGCTTTCAACAAGATCGTAGACAGCAGTGAGCGTATTGCCTTTGTTGCAGAGCGACTCAGCAAGGAAGCAGCCCAGGTATTCACCATTCTGCCTGAAGAGATCCAGAAGCAGCTCCTGATGGACCGTGATCCCCATGGAAACGTACAGGTCTCCAGGATTGAGACAGATAAATTGCTTGCCCAGATGGTGGAAGAGAAGCTCTCAGTGATGAAGAAGGAAGGCTCCTATACTGGCAAATTCAGTTCCATGACCCACTTCTTTGGCTATGAGGGCCGTTGTGCTTTCCCAACCAACTTTGATGCAGATTACTGCTACAGCCTTGGCTATAATGCCTTCATGTTGATCGCTAGTGGTCTCTCCGGGTATCTTTCATCGGTCACCAACCTTGCAGAACCTGCTGGGAATTGGGAAGCTGGTGGTATCCCCATCACCATGATGATGAATATGGAGGTACGCCACGGGGAGGACAAGCCAGTTATCAAGAAAGCCTTGGTGGAACTTGATGGAAAGCCTTTCCAGTACTTTGCAGAGCATCGTGACAAGTGGGCCCGTGAGACTTGCTACACCTATCCAGGTGCCGTACAGTACTATGGACCTGCAGAGGTATGCGACCTTACAACAGTCACACTCGCTTTGGAACAGGCAAAATAACCAATAAACAGTACTGCATTCAACCGGATTGCCACCTATGGTGATCCGGTTTTTCTTCAGTCAGTACAGCGGATTCTTCCCTTCCCCTCTCGCTTGGCTTGGTAGAGCCGCTTGTCTGCAGCTTCCAGCAAGGTCTCGCTTGTACTGCCATCCTTGGGAGAAAAGGCGACCCCCATGCTGATTGCAAATTCAATGCTGTCTCCATCCATGGGAACTGAGACATGGGAGATGTATTCATAGATACGAAGACAGGTCTCTTTCTGGGAGCACCCCCTGAGGATAATAATGAATTCATCACCCCCAAAACGACCTATCAGGTCATCACGTCGAAGGCGTTCCTTCAAGGTTGATACCAGAGTCAGTAGTGCCTTGTCTCCACTGAGATGCCCATGGGTATCATTGAGCATTTTGAAATTGTCGATATCGAGAAGCGCGAGCGCAAAGGGTCTCCCACTTCTCAGCTCTTCATGTAGCTGGACAAGGAATTCCCGTTTATTCAGAAGCCCAGTAAGGCTATCCGTATGGGAACGATGCATGAATGTTTCCAGCCTGACTTGCCTGAGATAACTCAAGACTCCTGCACCAAGGGAAACCAAGCTTCCCAAGATCGCGTACAGGACCAAGACCAACTCACCGTTGTACCATGAATCTGCCGGGGCAATTTCCATCTTCCAAGTAAGGAGGGAGTAAGAAAGTATCATGGAAACCGGGTCGCAATCATCCAGGATCTGCTCTCCCCATAAATAGGTATCATCCCCTCCAAGGTGAGAGAAGGAGAAATGATAGCGATATTGCCCTGAGAGATCTTCCAAACCTGCTCCTAGCAGAAATGATTCCATTTCAAAGTAGAGACTCAACAGTCCCCATGCTTGCTTGTTCTCCACCAGAAGTGGGTAACGAAACACCAGATATGCCTTCCCATCATCCAGGTAGAGGGGACCGTCAATGCTTACAGCTGCCTGCCTCATAAGGTGTTCGATATGCTGGCGATACATGGGAAGCGTTTTCAGATCAAATCCTACCTGGCGACCACCTTCCTCGGGATACTGGTCGATGATAAGGC
>NZ_JAEKNT010000340.1 GCF_016406725.1 Sphaerochaeta sp. S2
ATTTAATCGTTAAGAAACTACCTAAGGGTTTGGATGGCAACGATATTGCCAAAAAAATTGGTGGAAACTCTTCTTATGATAATCATAAATTAAAACTTGCTTTTTATTCGCCTGGTGGCAAAGAACCCGTTGCGGTTATTAAGATAAAGCCTATGGGAAATATTATGACAACAACTAAGATTGAGTATTCACATGAAGATTCTATAGTTGATAACAATGAGATTAAAAAAGTCGAATGGATGAATAACAAGGAGTATTTTGATGAGGAGGGTGTTCATACAGTAAAGCTTCGTGTTATGGACAAACATTTTAGGTGGTCGGAATGGGAAAGCGTGGATATCTTTGTATCTGAAGCAAAAGGAATCAAAAAGCTAGCCGCTGGTGGGAATCACCTATTTGTCATTCATAGAAATGGTACCATTGATGCATATGGGGACAATGAATTTGGTCAACTAGGCAATTGTACGAATCAGGAAAATCAAAAAATGGAAGAGGTTGTTCAAATAAAACATGTAGATGATATCGCAGTAGGTGATTTTCATACATTATTTTTGAAATCAGATAGAAAAGTTTTTGCAACCGGTAATAATGAGTCTGGACAACTAGGTATTGGAAGTAAAAACAACTCAAAGATACCAAAGTTGTGTTGGGGAATAGAAAATATTATTCAAGTTTCCTGTGGCAATGGTTTCAGTGCTGCAGTGACAAGTGATGGATTTGTTTATACTTGGGGACAGAATGAGGCAATGTGTCTAGGCCATGGTAAAAATCACTTTGTTGTTAGACCTGTAAGGGTTGATGGTGTAGAAAACGTCAAAGAGATTTCGCTGGGTAGTAATTATATACTCGCCCTTAGTTATGATGGTGTTGTAAAAGCCAGGGGAATGAATGATCATGGTGAATTGGGCTTAGGATTTAAAAGCAAATCCAGTGAACCGCTGGTGACTAATTTTAAAGACATTAAATCAGTTTGTGCTGGTAAAGGATTCAGTTATGGAATCACATCAGGTAATCGTGTATTAGCTGTTGGTAACAAT
>NZ_JAEKNT010000341.1 GCF_016406725.1 Sphaerochaeta sp. S2
CTATTGTCACAGGGCCGAAAACCCATGAGGAGTCAGTCAAGAGGCTTCAGGCTTGTAGGCAGGCACTTGCAGATAATGATATTCCTATTGACGAGAAACTGGTCAGGTCAGGTACTTTTACCGACGAATCAGGAAGTGAAGTAGTACGATACTTCATGGAAGCGGAATGCTCTTTTGATGCCTTGATCTGTCTCAATGACCGAATGGCATTTGGAGCCATGCAAGAGCTCTCGAAGTGGAATATTCGAGTACCTGATGATGTATCCCTTATTGGATTTGATGGAATAGACCCCTCTCGCTACAGCATTCCCCCACTGACAACCGTCGTACAACCATTGCATGAGATGGGAGTCATAGCCGTGGATATCCTCGATAGGATCATGGCCGGAGGGGAAGAAGAACACATCTCCCTGCCATGCTCACCGGTCATCAGGGAATCCTGCGGTTGCAATCCGCATGTGCACTTCACCCCCGGACTTCATGAGATGCCGAGTTATGCCACCCCGGCTGAGCATTTGGCAGTGAAAGACCTGGTTCTCCTTGTCCAGCGAGGTGACTACCATCAGATGATAGCCCGTCTCAACCGTGCGCTGGATGAGACTACAGCAGAGAGTGGTTCTCTTCATCGGTGGAATGAATACCTTTCGGTGGTGGAGTATAAATCGCGTAACCAGAGCACACTCAGTGCCAAGACCCTTGCAATGCTTATGGGAGCAGCCCGTGCATTGACAGGGGATAAGATTGGTCGCTTTCAGGCAGCAAAACGGGTGGCAGCAGAAAATTCATTTGAAACCCTCAGAAAGGTGAGTGCCATGCTCAGCGGTACCTTTGAGATGGGGGAGTTGATCACCAACTTGAAACATGGGTTGCAGCTCTTTGGTATCGATCGTGGATATCTGGTGAGATTCCTGAACCACAACCGAAAAGCTCGGCTTATGATGACCGTCCAACAGGAAGTACTCCCGCTATCAGCGTTCTCAATGGATTTTCCTGCCCAGCAGATTCTGCCCCCCAGCCTAAGTCCTGAATGGAGGACCCAGCGTTGGGTCCTCTTACCCTTGGTCTATCTTGATGAGCCTCTTGGCTATTTTCTGGTTCCGTTTGGCACTGTCCGTCCTGCACTCTATGATGTATTGCAAGAACAGATCTCCAGTAACCTGAAAGGATCCCTGCTTCTCCAGCAGATCAGGGAACATGAGAAGAATCTTGAGGAACAGGTTGCCTTGCGTACACGCGATCTCTCCCAGGAGATCAAGCGGAGAACCGAATTGGAACAGGAAGTCATGGAAATTTCCACGAGGACGATGGAGCGCATCGGGCAGGAGCTCCATGATGACCTGTGCCAGTATCTTCTTGGCATCTCCCTGCTCGCTTCATCGGCACAGCAACAACTTGGAAACAACCAAGAACCCCAGAAGGAGAGCCTTAGGAAAATCAGTGAGCATCTCAACGAGGCCATTGGGAAGATCAAGACCATCAGCCGAGGGCTGATGCCCATGGAGTTGGAACCCCACAGTTTCCTGGAGCGCCTGGAGGCCTTGGTGGGTGATAATCTTCGGTTGGTGGCAATCGATATCGATGTAAATGTGGACCCATCCTTTTCCATACAGGATAAGACCAGGGAGCTGAATATCTTCCGGATTGTCCAAGAAGCATTGACCAATGCAATAAAACACTCAAAAGCTAAACACATAGAAATATCCTCAGCAAGAAAGTTTGATACTGAGGGTTCCCGTATCCTCTCCCTGGAAGTTCGCGATGATGGAACAGGACTCCCCCAGCGTATACAGGGAGAAGGGCTTGGTTTGAGAATTATGCAGAACCGAGCTGCAATGGCTGATGCAAAGCTCACCCTTGAGAGTGATGATGAGGGGACCACCGTGCTGATTGAATTCAAGGAGTAGGGAATGCCCAATATTGTTCGATTTCTGATTGTAGATGATCACCCGCTTTTCCGCCAAGGTTTGGTGAGTGTCATAGAGAACGTGAGAACCTACCAGGTACGAGCTCAGGCAACCACCATCACTGAAGCACTTACCCTGCTGGATACGATAGAGGTGGATGTAGCCCTTGTCGATATCTCCCTCCAACAAGAGAACGGATTGGAGTTGGTCAAAACCCTCAAGGCAAGCAAGCCAGAGGTGCTTTCCATCGTTGTCTCCATGTATGATGAACTTATCTATGCGTCCAGCGCACTTAAGGCTGGTGCACGGGGGTACGTGATGAAGCAGGAAGCTGCTTCCTCGCTCCTTAAGGCAATCGAGACAGTGCTCAAGGGAAAGGTCTATCTCTCAGACGATATGCGGGAGAGGATGTTGGACACCATGCTCTTGCAGGAATCCTCGCAGGAGAGTGATCCGGTTGAGCTGCTCAGTCTCCGGGAAATGGAAGTGCTCCGCTTACTTGGACAGGGCTGTGGTGTTTCTGAAATAGGGAAGACGCTCAATCTCTCTGTAAAGACGATTAACGTCTACCGGGACAATATCCGTCATAAGCTCTCCATCAGTGATGCAGGAACACTACGCAAGTTTGCCATCAAATGGGTAAAAAGCAACGAGATGTAGGTATCATAGGACATTTGTCCTATTCATTTTCAAGGCAAAAGCCCAGTGGCGTTCACCATGGTGTTCACCTAGCATGGTGATTGTAGGGCTCCCTATTCAGTACAGGCGTTGTACGAATGTAAGGGAAATCTATGCAAGTCTCATTTGTATGTCAGTTTGACATAGAGTTAAGTAAGGAGGAATCTGTATGAAACGGAACATGCGTATTGTAGTCAGTCTGTTGCTGATTTGTTGCATGAGTCTCTCACTGTTTGCAGCCGGACAGGCAGAAGCAGCGAAACCTGCTCGTAAGGTGATCAACCTGTGGAGCTTCACTGATGAAGTCCCCAAAATGTTGGAGAAGTACAAAGAACTGAATCCTGATTTCGATTATGAGATCAACACAACCATCATTGCTACCACTGATGGTGCGTATCAACCAGCACTTGACCAGGCATTGGCAAGTAGTGGTGAGAATGCTCCTGACATCTATTGTGCTGAGTCAGCATTTGTACTCAAGTACACCCAGGGCGACGCAGCTCACTTTGCAGCTCCCTACAAGGATCTTGGAATTGATGTAGACGCCAAGCTCAAGGAAGCCGACATTGCCCAGTACACCGTTGATATCGGTACCAATCCTGATGGCGATCTGGTAGGCCTTGGTTACCAGGCTACCGGTGGTGCATTTATCTACCGCCGCTCTATTGCAAAGGACGTATGGGGTACTGACGATCCTGCTGTAATCACTTCAAAAGTCGGTCCCGGTTGGGACAAGTTCTTCAAGGCTGCAGAAGACCTGAAGAAGAAAGGATACGGAATCATCAGCGGTGATGGAGACATCTGGCACGCCATCGAAGGCAGCAGCGAGAAGGGCTGGATTGTAGACGGAAAACTCTACATCGATCCCGATCGTGAAGCATTCCTTGATGTAGCAAAGATGCTGATTGACAAGGGTTACCACAATGATACCCGTGACTGGACCGATGCATGGTTCGCTGACATGAAAGACGCCGGCGAAAAGCAGATTTTCGGTTTCTTCGGCCCAGCTTGGTTGATCAACTACGTCATGGCTGGTAACAGCGGCGGTTCAGCACCTGGTGAAGGAACCTATGGGGATTGGGCAGTTTGTGAACCTCCTGTTGGCTTCTTCTGGGGCGGTACCTGGGTACTTGCTAACGACAAGAGCCCTGTCAAGGACGCAGTTGGTGAGATCATCGAGTGGATTACTCTCGACAGCTCTGAAACCGGCTTGCAGTACTACTGGGCCAACGGTACACTCAATGGTCCTGGTGGAACCAAGGATACTGTTGCTTCCGGTACGGTCATGAGCAAGAGTGACGGAACCCTGGACTTCCTCGGTGGACAGGATATGTTCGACGTATTCGTTCCCGCCGGCAAGTTTGCTACCGGCACCAACAAGACCCAGTATGATGAGACCATCAACATGTACTGGCGTGACCAGGTCCGCGAATACAGCTACGGCAACAAGAGCCGCAGCCAGGCAATCGCAGACTTCAAGCAGCAGGTTGCTGACAACCTCGCAATTGACGTTGATTAATGGATCAATGATTGCCAGGTGTAGGTGACCCCTACACCTGGCTTGTTTTGCTCCAAGCATCGCAGGGAAGATATCGGTCGATGCACGGTGAATTTTTCTGGAGGACTTGCTCATGCGCAAAAACAACATCAGCTATGCTAAGTACGGATATCTGTTTTCCATCCCTTTCGTGCTTGCCTTTCTTATCTTCAATCTGTATCCGACGATATATACCGTTGTTATTGGATTTACCGACCTCAGGGGACTGGGGCGTACAACCTTCAAGTTCTTGGAAGACCCGTTCCAGAATTATAAAAGCATCCTCAATAACGCGACCTTTTTACGTTCACTGCAAACCACCTTTATTATTTGGATTTTCAACTTCATTCCCCAGGTTCTCTTGGCACTGTTGTTGACCGCATGGTTTACCAATAGACGACTGAAGGTTAAGGCACAGGGCTTGTTCAAGGTATTGATTTATATGCCGAATATCATTACCGCTGCAACCATCGCAATCCTGTTCAACTCCCTTACCGGCTATCCAAAGGGACCAATCAATGACTTACTGATAAAACTCGGCATCCTGGACGCACCGTCAAACTTCCACTTACAGAGTGGAACCGCCCGAGGGGTGGTATCCTTCATCCAGTTCTGGATGTGGTATGGACACTCCATGATCATCCTGATCGCTGGTGTATTGGGCATCAATCCGACACTGTTTGAGGCTGCAGAGGTGGATGGGGCAACACCTACCCAGATTTTCTTCAAGATAACCTTGCCCAGACTGAAAACCATTTTGCTGTATGTTCTGGTAACCGGCCTTATCGGTGGTATCCAGATGTTCGATATTCCCAGGCTCTTCCTTTGGGGAGGACCGGACAATGCAACACTTACCTCGAGTGTATTCATCTACAACCAAGCCTTTGCGGGAAGCTATCTCTACAACCGAGCATCGGCTGCAAGCATGATTGTCTTCATCATCATCCTGGTTCTCTCAGGGATCATGTTCTACTCCATGCGTGACAGGGCTGAGATCAAACTCAGAAAATTTGAAAAGAACCGGCTGAAGGAAGAAAAGAGGATGGGGGGAGTACGATGAGAGGAATGAGAGCAACTACCAACCTGAAAAAGACAGGAATCTATATTGTGTGTATTTTCTTGGCACTTTTGAGCATATTCCCTTTCTGGGTGATGTTCATGAACGCAACACGCAGTACCTTCGAGATACAGCAAAGTTCCATCGGCCTGATCCCTTCCAAGTACTTGATGAGCAACTGGCAGATACTCCAAGGAAAGACCTTTGACCCCATTGTAGGTTTTATTAACTCCATGATCATCAGCACAGGGGCAACCCTTTGCGCGGTATATTTCTCATCGCTTACAGCGTATGCCCTGGTTGCCTACAGCTGGAAACTGCGTCAGCCATTCTTTACCTTCATCATGGCTGTTATGATGATTCCAACCCAGGTAAGTGGTATCGGGTTTTACCAGTTCATGTATCGCATCGGGTGGACCAACAGTCTTTGGCCCCTGATCATACCTGCAACAGCAACCCCTGCAATGGTGTTCTTTATGCGGCAGTACCTGATGGCATCTCTCTCGTTGGATATTGTTGACTCTGCGAGAATAGACGGTTCTAGGGAGTTCAATACTTTCAACAGGATCATACTGCCTATCATGAAACCGGCTATGGCGACACAGGCAATCTTCACCTTTGTATTCAACTGGAATCGTTTGTTCGAACCCTTGATTCTGCTTACCGATGGTAACAAGTATACCATGCCTATCATGGTCAGCCTGCTCAGGGGAGATATCTACAAGACAGAGTACGGTGCAGTCTACCTGGGATTGTCGATGACTGTTCTTCCCTTGTTCATCGTCTACTTCTCGCTCTCGAAGCACATTATTGCTGGAGTTGCACTAGGAGCACTGAAAGAGTAGTCGTCTTGAGGTACAAGGATACTGAAATAAGGAGTTGTTAACACTATGCAGCAGAATAAGGAACGTGCCTTGGAACTGCTCAGGAAGATGAGTATCGAAGAGAAAGTCTCCCAGTTGGTTTCTGCATGGCTTGAAATAGGAATAGATGGTTCATTGCATGTACGCGAGTATGGGCAGGCTGAGATGCGTAGTGAAGATATCAAGGCTGAGGTTCTCGGTAAGGGTATCGGCCAACTCACCCGTCCCTATGGAACCATGGCGAACAATCCAGTCCAGCAAGCTAAGGCGATCAATGAGTTGCAACGGTATCTCATCAAGGAGACACGCTTGGGAATTCCAGCTCTCCTGCATGAGGAGTGCTTGACCGGTGCCATGGTGAAGGGAGCAACGATTTTTCCTTCCGCATTGAATTATGGCAGCACCTGGGAACCTTCCTTGGTGGGCAAGGTAGGAAAAGCAATCGGGGATGAACTCAGGAGTCTCGGGGTTCATCAGGGGCTCGCTCCAGTCCTGGATGTTGCTCGTGATGCCCGTTGGGGGCGCTTAGAGGAGACCTACGGGGAAGACCCTTACCTGTGTGGAGTCATGGGAATCTCGTATGTACAAGGCCTGCAAGGAGAGAGGAGAAGTCCTCTTGCAACCCTGAAGCATTTTGTCGGGCACTCTGCCAGTGAGGGAGGGAGAAACCATGCACCGGTACATATCGGTCCCACAGAACTGCAGAATACCTTTGCACTTCCCTTCGAGATGGTTGTCCGTCATGCACACCCTGGTTCAGTAATGCCGGCCTATCATGACATTGATGGTGTTCCTTGTACCAGTAATCGATCCTTGGTGACAGACTTGCTTAAACAGCGATGGGGTTTCGATGGGTTGGTTGTCGCAGATTATGAGGCAGTTGTGCAATTGCTCCATGACCATCGTGTTGCTGGAGATATGGCTGAAGCCGCCGCTTTGGCATTCAATGCTGGTATGGATATCGAATTGCCTGGGTATACCGTATTCAAGGAAGGGTTGATCGAGGCCCTGTATCGTGGATTGATCAAGGGTGATGCCCTTGATGAGGCTGTACTCCGTGTATTGGAAGAGAAGTACAACCAAGGCGTGTTCGAGCATCCGTTCATCAGGGAAGAGGCAATCGAACTGGGTACAGAGAAGAGCCATGCATTGGCAGTAGAGGTAGCTGAAAAGTCTCTTGTTCTACTCAAGAATGATGGGGTTCTTCCTTTGAAAAATGCAAGATCTGTTGCCCTCATCGGTCCTCTTGCTGACCACCCGTATGCAATGTTCGGTGGATACTCAACCCCGATTCATCTCCAGGGATCCCATGGTCCTGAAGAGACAGTCCCTCCGCAGGCAAGGACCATTCGCAGTGCTCTCTCTGAGGCTTTGGGAGACATTCCCTTGACATTCGAACCTGGGTGCATGCTCTACGAGAGCAAGGTGGAGAAAGCCATCTTCTTCCCAGGGGATGTTCCAGAGGGTGGAGAGGGAGCCCATGAGCTCAGCGGTGATACCCAGGGAATAAAGAAAGCGGCCAAGGCTGCTTCTTCCGCGGATGTAACGGTAATGGTCGTTGGTGATATCGCTGGGTTGTTCCGTCAGGGGACAGTCGGTGAAGGATCTGATGCCGATAGCCTGAGGCTTCCCGGGGTGCAAGAAGAACTCTTGGAGGCGGTGCTGGCTACAGGAAAACCTGTGGTGGTTGTTCTGGTGAGTGGAAGACCATACACCATCCATGAAGCGGTTGAACATGCCAGTGCCATTCTTGCTGCTTGGCTCCCCGGTGAGGGGGGAGGGGAAGCTATCGCACGTACCTTGGTAGGGTTGAACAATCCAGGTGGGAAAACGACGCTCTCGTTTCCCAAGAGTGCTGGCTCCATGCCGTACGCGTATAACCACTTCAAGAAGGCTGGTGGGTTAAAGATCCAGCCACAGTTTGGAGCCTTGTATCCCTTTGGGTATGGACTGAGTTATACCACTTTCAGCTGGGATGATTTCCAGGTGGAAAACCCAATGATTCAGGGCGATGAAGAGTTTCGCTTCTCCCTTACAGTGAGAAACGACGGGACTTGTAGTGGTGATGAAATCGTGCAGGTCTATGTGCAGGATAAGGTTGCCTCCATTGTTCGCCCTGTGAAAGAGTTGAAAGCTTTCAGCCGTGTTTCATTGCAGCCGGGAGAGCAGAAACGTCTCTCCTTTATCCTGCCTGCGGACATGCTCTCGTTTGTTGGTAGCGATGCAAGAAGAGTCCTGGAGAGTGGTGCTTTCTCTCTTCTTGTCGGCAAAAGTAGTGAAGATATTGTTTTCCGCGAGGAAATTGCAGTACTCGGGAAATCGAAAATATTCCCCAAGGATTGGCGATGTCTCTCCTCTGTTTCTGTCTCTGATTGTAATTAGTTTCTTTTACCTCCACGTTTGGCAACGTACTTGGTCATCCCTGCGGCCGGGTACGTTGCCTCTTTGCTTTTCTCCGTGGATGTAACCTTGCAATTCTTTCACAGTGGACTATCATTATATACGAGGTGCCACGATGAATATGATGAGAGATGCTCAATATGCAGGTTCCTGGTATCCAAAGGATCCAGAGCTATTGCGACTGTTGGTAACAGAGTCGATAGACGAGAGCAAGAAGCGGAAAACCTATCAAAGAGGCCCGTACAGGTTCGCTGTTCTCCCTCACGCAGGGTTGTTCTACTCAAGCAGTGGGATAGCCCCTTTTTTCACCACCGGACTTGGTTCGATCGAGCGTATCCTGGTGATCAGCCCGAGCCACTATGCAACACTCCCTCCCGATACCATCGTCAGTGCACCACTGTCCGGCATGAGGACTCCTCTCGGTGATATTCAGGCTTTCAATCTTGCGAGCGCACAGGGAGAGTGGTTCTCTGCAATACAGAGTGAACATGCCCTGGAGATGGTCCTTCCATACATTGCAGCACAAGAGAGTCCTGTAAAGGTTGCCCTTGCCATGCTATCCCGTCTCTCCGAGGCCTCTGCAATCGAAAAGCTTGCTGGTCAGTTGATTCAGGAGCTTGGAAGAGAGGACCTAGAGATGGGAAGAACGGTAATTATTGCAAGTAGTGACTTTACCCACTATGGGCCCCGGTTCGCCTACACACCCTACGGAAGCAGGGCAGAGGGCCGGGTAAAGGAAGATGATTTAAGCTTGGCTCATCTACTCAGTGAGGGTAGGGTCTCAGAAGCACTTGCCTTCTGTACTGCAAAGCAATCAACTGTATGCGGCTACGCCGCCGCCTTGTTGGTCTCATCCATTGCAAAGCGGTTGCATTGTAAGGGGTGGGTAGCAGACTACTACACCTCACAGGATGTGTCCTCGTCAAATGACAATAATTTTGTCGCCTATTCAACGATTCTTTGGAGGTAGGGAATGAACCGAGTTGACCAAAAGACTCTCTTGATGCTTGCCAGGGAGGCCATAACGAGTACGCTTACCCACTCTGATACGCCCATCTATGATCGACTGAAGAGGGAAGATAGTCCTCCCTTTTCCCATGAGGCAGGATGCTTTGTCACGATTCATACAAAGGAAGGGGCCCTGCGTGGCTGTATCGGCAATCTTTGGGGGAGGGGCCCTCTTTGGCAGGAGGTACCGAAACTGGCGAGGGAGTCTGCTTTCAGTGACCCCCGCTTTCATCCCCTCAAGGAAGCGGAGTTAAAAGAGGTGGTGCTTGAAATCTCACTGCTTTCCAAGATGCAAGTCATTGATGATTGGAAACAAATACGACTTGGAGTGGATGGTGTGCTGCTGAGTCATGGATACCATCGTGCAGTTTTCCTCCCTCAGGTGGCGACAGAGCAGGGATGGGATCTGCAGACCATGCTCAGTCAACTTTCAAGGAAGGCCGGTCTTGAAAGCGATGCCTATACAGACATGGCTTGTCGGTTTGAAGTGTTCCAAGCCGAAGTGTATGCAGAGGACTTGTCGTGAGTACAGCAGAGTATCTTGTTTGCGATTTCTGTTACCGTCACTGTAGACTGAAGGATGGAGAAATTGGTTTTTGTGGGGTTCGGGAACGTTCTGGAGATACCATTTTTACCCATAATTATGGAGGGTTGGTCTTAAGTGCGATAGATCCTGTTGAGAAGAAGCCTCTCTACCACTTCCTGCCGGGGACCAATACACTCTCCATTGCAATGTTTGGATGCAACCTGACTTGCACCTTCTGCCAGAACTATGCGATCAGCCAGAGAGCGTGGGAGGCTGGAGCCCAGCGAACCTATTACACTGCCAGGGAAGTGGTTCAGCTTGCTTTGGATAACCGGTGTCCTTCCATCAGTTTTACCTATAGCGAGCCCTTGGTTTGGCAGGACTATATGGTAGAGGTGGCAACCTTTGCAAAACAAGAAGGACTTAAAACCATCATGGTTACCAATGGTAGCTTCAGCGAAGAAGCTTTGAACCGGATCAGTCCATTCATCGATGCATTCAATATTGACATCAAGGGGGATGAGGCATTCTACCGGGACTACTGTGGGGGAAGCTCTCGTCCAGTGTGGAAGGCCATTGAACACATCACTCCAAGCAAAGCTCATCTGGAGATAACCACCATGGTTATGGAAGGGGTACATACGAAACAAATGATATCCTCCATTGGAAGGCATCTTTACTCGGCAGGTGTACAGGTCTGGCATCTGAGTCGCTATTTCCCTCGTTATCAGGAACAGAAGAGAGAGACCAGCGAGCATTATCTAAAAGAGGTGGTCCAGGAAGCCCAAGAGTCCCTGGTTCCTTTTGTCTACCCGGGGAATTCATCCTTGGACCAGAATACTTACTGCCCAGGGTGCAAGACCTCACTGGTACGTCGTTCTTGGGTATTCCGTGAGAGTATCATCGACCATTCCAACTGTCCTGTTTGTGGTAGACATATATATGGTACCTGGTCGTAACTTCTTGCAACTGGAAACGCAGAACGGTACTATTACCCCTATGGAAACAACAACTACAACGCAATATGTAAAACGTGCCTACGCTTTCAGGGAGAAGGGGTACAACTGTGCACAGGCAGTTGCCTGCAGCTTTGCCGATGTCGTGGGAATCGATGAGAAGAACCTGTTCATCATGAGTGAAGCCTTCGGCGGAGGTATGGGCGGCCATAAGGCAACTTGTGGGGCTGTAAGCGGAGCAGTGCTCATTATCAGCTTGCTTACCAGTGGAGGCAGTGTGGAAGCTGCAACAAAGCAGACTTCCTATAACTATGCAGGGGAGATAGTGGACGGTTTCCTTGAGCAGAACGGCACACTTGTCTGCAGTGAACTCAGGGGTGATGAGAGTGGTATTGTGTTGCGAACTTGTGACCTGTGTGTTGAGGATGCTGTTGTTTTGTTGCATAAACTGTTGCAAAAGAATGGAAAACACTTTTGATATTAGTACAATACGCCTAAGACATAAGACATATTAACAAATCTGTATATAATTTGTTGCATTGGTATTGCATAACCGCAACATTTTCGCTATGGTACGCCTATGCAAACAACCCAGAAAAACCGTGTGGCTGTGCTGCTTGGCAGTGAACATGATGCACCGTTGGTAGAAGGGGCCTTTACGGTCTTGCAAGAGTTGGATATTCCCTTTGAGGCACATATTCTCTCGGCACACAGAAGTAGCGAAGCAACCATCCAATTTGCTGAGAATGCAGCTGGAGAGGGATACGCCGTGCTGATCGCAGCGGCAGGAAAAGCTGCTCACCTTGCAGGGGTTCTGGCAAGCAGAAGCTTGCTTCCCGTCATTGGAATTCCCCTTTCCGCCTCACTCGATGGTATGGATGCCTTGCTCTCAACCGTGCAAATGCCCACTGGCTATCCTGTGGCAACAGTTGCCATTGATGGGGCAGCCAATGCAGCACTGCTTGCTGCCCAGATTCTGGCCCTTGGTGATGAAGCACTCGCTTTTCGCATACAAGAGCGCAGAAGAGAGATGGCCGAAAAGGTTGCCCAAGCTGATGAGCGTTTCCACAGGAGCTTTACCCCTAGCCGGTAAGGCTCTTTTTATTTACAAGAGAGGATACAGATGCAAAAGCGAACCATGCTCTACGAAGGGAAGGCGAAGCGGGTGTATGAGACTGATGACAAGGATTTGTACATCGTCTCCTACAAGGATGATGCCACGGCATTCAATGGAAAGAAGCGGGGCTCGATACTTGGCAAGGGGGCGATCAACAACAAGGTCACCAATCATATGATGCAACTCTTGGAAGGGAAGGGTATCCCGACTCACTTTGTCGAGCAACTCAGCGACACCGATACCTTGGTAAAGGCGGTGAAGATCATACCTCTGGAGGTGATTGTCCGTAATATTGCTGCCGGTTCTCTCTCGGCTCGTCTCGGTCTGGATGAGGGGGTGCATCTTGCAACTCCTGTGTTGGAGTTCTGCTACAAGCGTGACGATCTGGATGATCCCATGGTGAACAACTATCACATACAGGCGCTCTCGCTGGCAACAGATGAACAGGTTCAGCTGATCACCGACTATGCGCTACGTATCAATGAGATACTCTGTTCCTACCTTGAGGACCTGGGCATTACCTTGGTCGATTTCAAGTTGGAGTTTGGGATGACCTCTAGTGGACAGCTTCTCCTCAGCGATGAGATATCCCCCGATACCTGCAGGTTTTGGGATACAAAGACCAACAGGAAGTTGGACAAGGACCGTTTCAGAAGGGACCTTGGGGATGTGGAAGCAGCGTATCAGGAAATATTGTCACGACTGATGGGAGATGACTGATGAGTTCCCTCAATGAGGCTTGCGGTGTCTTTGGCATTTACAGTCCCTCCAAGGTGGCTGTCAACCAAGCTTGTTTCAAGGGTCTGTATGCGTTGCAGCATCGGGGGCAGGAAGGGTGCGGGATAGCCTTCAACTGCGATGGTATGT
>NZ_JAEKNT010000342.1 GCF_016406725.1 Sphaerochaeta sp. S2
CAACCATGTTGTCATACCATCTGCAAAACTAAGAGTTTTCTGATCTACCATCGCTTGAAAGGCATCACTATCTAAGAATTTTTCGGCTACAATTCTCATGTAATCATTTTCACTCAATTCCTGAGAAATCATGTCTTTAGATATACCATCTAAATTGACACTTGGTAACTCAATATTGGAAAAGGTTGTTGCGAGTCCCTCTTTTATCTTATTATATAAGTCAAATTTTTGGTTCAAAAACAAACTCATCTCATCATGATAAAATTTTGCTGCGAAAAAGCCAAGAATAATACTCACCACATTCGCAACAGATCGTATCAATCCTCTGAACCAACCTAGACCGACATTAATTATTATTATAATTATTACTGCGATATCTAAATAATTCATATACCCTCTAATATGCTAACTCTAATATTTCTATATAATTATTGTATTCAACTAGAATACGGTTTTCACTCAACCATTCTGCGTCCATCACTCGATCATTTGATTCAAACGATTGTATTTCTTCTCCAGCAGAGTTCAAAATTAATATTTTGAAATCACTTACTAAAAGTATTTGTCCTCTTTTCAAAGATAAGCTTCGGTAATCCTCATCCAACTCTTTAGTAAATATTTCCTTGCCATCTTTATTAATACAAACTAAATTATGTATGGTAAATGTATCCACTTCTTTTCTTTCATTTATTTCATACACATTCCCATTCTCATCAATTTCAAAGTTTATCAGTGACCCAGTTCGTTCACGTTCCCATAGGAATGAATTCTCTTCATTAATCATGTATGCATGTAAACCATTAAAGTCTACAATTAGAATTACTTGGTCATATATTCTAGCACCATAAACAATTGAATTATAGTTATTGTGGGCACCTAACATGGAATTAGTATCTAACGAATAGGTTATTAGCTTAGAATTGTACTTCTTTTCATCTGATGACAGTAGAGTCACTAATACAAGCTTTTTATCTTTAGATATATCTAACCCAAGTAGACGACCTGAGGAAAGTTGAATATTTGATATTTCATTCCCTTCATAATCAAATACTAAAAAATGGTTATCTGCAGTGATTACAACAAATACATCATTATTCGCTGCAACAGCTTTTTCAATCGGCCCCAGATGATTCACTTCACCAACATAGCCTCCATAATAATCAAGAATGTAAATGTTTCCTTGCAAATTATCCACTACAGCAAAGTAATTCTCCATACCTAATAGAGTACTTGAATCCGTATTGATACCTTTTCGTTCTATTAAGTTACCATCATGATCATAAAGAGCTATTTCATTAACTTCATTTACGATGATTTTGTTATTATAAGAAAAAACATCGGCTCTTGTATCTAAGACCTTATCCATTGAAATATCAATCTTTCCAATTTCCTTCCAGTTCAAATCGATGACTCCAAATGAAATCAAAGCTTTATGAACCATACCATTGAAATTGAATACTATCAC
>NZ_JAEKNT010000343.1 GCF_016406725.1 Sphaerochaeta sp. S2
GGTAGTGGTCTTTACGATGGTGGTGCGTATCCCAACTGCAAAAGGATACTTGAATCTCTGTGATGTAGCTATCTGCTTCATCGCCTTTACCTTTGGACCCTGGTCAGCGTTCATTGCAGCAGGGCTTGGGACGGCACTTGCTGATCTGATCAGCGGGTATGCACAATGGGCTCCTATCAGCTTTGTTGTTCATGGAGTGGAAGGGCTTCTGGTTGCCTTGATCGTCCAGAAGAAGGGAGATGCTGCTGTATCCTTGGGAAGAAAAGCGTTTGCAGCCTTCGTTTGTATCGCAACAGTATCACTTGGGTATTTTGCACTGTCTGCTTTGTTTATCAGCACAGTAAGTGTTGCTGCAGCTGAGATTCCTGGAAACATCGCACAGAGTGCAGTAGGTTTTGCACTTGGCCTTGCGGTATCGGCGGCAGTGAAACGTGCGTATCCCCCGGTCAGTTCACTTGCTTGGTAGTCATTGCCGAGGCTTTTCGATATACTCCGATTATACCTAAACAGAGAGGAATGCACATGCAACAATTCCCCCATGACACCATCGTTGTACTAGACTTTGGGGCTCAATACAGCCAGTTGATTGCACGTAGAGTACGTGAGATGCACGTATATAGCCAGATTGTTCCCTATACCATCAAGGCAACAGAACTAGCAGCCATGAAACCGAAAGGGATCATCTTCAGTGGCGGCCCCTCTTCGGTGCGCATTGAAGGGTCGCCCAGACCAGATGATGGAATCTATGACCTGGGCATTCCCATCCTGGGTATCTGCTACGGTTTGCAGGTGATGAGCATCCAGAATGGAGGGAGTGTTGAGCGCCCCCTGAAACGTGAGTACGGTTTCGCAGACCTTACCGTGCTTAATAGGGACGCTTCCCTGCTTAAGGGGATCAGTGAGAACTCCCGCCTCTGGATGAGTCACGGTGATGCAGTTGCCTCACTTCCCGAGGGATTCATACAGACAGGCAGCACCCCGAACTGTCCATTCACGGTCATTGAGAATGATGAAAAGCAATTCTATGGAGTGCAGTTCCATCCCGAGGTGGTACATACGGCAGAAGGAAACCAATTTCTGCAGAACTTTGTCCTTGATGTCTGTAAGGCAAACCAGGACTGGGATATGGGTTCCTTCATCAGCACTGCGGTCCAGGAGATTCGTGAGAAGGTCGGAGATAAACAGGTACTCTGTGGCCTCTCTGGTGGTGTCGACTCTGCTGTTGCAGCGGTACTTATCCATGAGGCGATCGGCGACCAGTTGGTCTGTGTATTTGTAAACAACGGTCTCTTGCGCAAGGGAGAGGCGGACATGGTACTGAAACTGTTCAGGGATCACTATAATATCCGTCTCCAGTATGCTGATGCTGAGGATGCATTCCTCTCCGCACTCAAGGGAGTCACTGAACCTGAGGCAAAGCGAAAAATTATTGGTAAGATCTTTATCGATACCTTCTATGATGAGGCTCGAAAGGCTGGGGATATCAGCTTCCTCGCCCAAGGAACGCTCTATCCAGATGTAATCGAGAGCAAGAGCCCTTCCGGTGGTCCTTCTGCAACCATCAAAAGCCACCATAACGTGGGAGGATTACCCGAAGATCTGAAATGGGACCTGCTCGAACCACTTCGTGAACTGTTCAAGGACGAGGTAAGGGCGTTGGGAAGAGAACTTGGTCTTCCAGAAGAGATGGTGAATCGTCATCCCTTCCCCGGTCCTGGACTTGGGGTCAGGTGTGTAGGCGAGGTGACCAAGGAGCGCCTGGATACCCTGCGTGATGTTGATGCAATCTTTATCGAGGAGATCCGTAAAGCCAATCTGTATGATGATATCTGGCAGGCCTTGGCTTGTTTGCTTCCGGTCAAGAGCGTGGGAGTCCAAGGGGATGAACGCACCTACGAAGAGGTGTGCTCCCTGCGTGCCGTCACCAGTGAAGATGCCATGACTGCTGACTGGTTCCGCTTTCCCCCTGAGGTGCTCCAACACGCTTCAGCCAGGATCTGCAATGAGGTACAGGGAGTCAACCGAGTACTCTATGACATCACGAGCAAACCTCCTGGGACTATCGAGTGGGAGTAATCCCACAAGGGAATTACAGTTCATATAGTTCTTAATAAAAGAGAGAAGAGACTCCAATTGCTGGGGTCTTTTCTCAATTCTATCGCCTTACATAGTGTTAACTCTTGCATGCATAGTCAATGGAGAAAGATATGGACGAAGAAAAAATGCGGATTCCGCAAAAATTCTTCGAGTTATATTGACTTATGAATATTCCAAGAGTACGATAGAAGCGAGGAACAAATGCGGATTCCGCAAAAATTCCTTGAGGTGATATCATGGTTATTCCGAGAAAGCAATATTTGCAGAAACTGATCGATAAGAAAGATAATGGTAGAGTAAAGATAATTACAGGGATTCGGCGTTGTGGAAAATCCTATCTGCTATTTAACATATACACAAAATACCTTCGAGAATGTGGCGTAGAGAACGAACAAATTATAGGAATAGCGTTGGATGAACTACCAAATGCAATGTATCGCAATCCGATAGAACTGGACAAATACATCCGTGAGCAAGTGAAGGACACGTCAAGACGCTACTATATACTGATTGATGAGATACAGTTTGTTTCGGAAATTCAAAATCCTTATGTGGAAGACTCGACCTCCAAATTAACCTTCATCGATGTAGTACTTGGACTTATGAAGATAAAGAACGCCGATGTGTACGTAACCGGCAGTAATTCGAGAATGTTGTCTACTGATATTCTTACCCAGTTCCGGGATCGAGGTGATGAGATCAGAGTGTATCCCCTCTCCTTCGCGGAGTTCTATGAGTGCTATGAGGGAGACAAACGCGATGCTTGGTTGGATTACTATACCTATGGAGGCATGCCAGTTGTTCTCTCTTTATCATCACACGAAGAAAAAAGTCGATATCTGCGGGATCTCTTTACCCGCACATATTTGAAGGATGTCATAGAAAGACATGCTATTCAAAATGATAGTGAAATTTTGGAAGATATGTTAAATATTTTAGCTTCAGCCATCGGTTCACTTACAAATCCGACGAAATTATCAAACACCTTCAACAGTGAAAAGCATATCAAGATCAACTCTACCACTATAGATAAATACCTAAGGTACTTTATAGAGGGATTTATCATCAGTAAGGCGGAGCGTTATGATGTGAAGGGCAAGAAATATATCCAAACTCCGCATAAGTATTATTTCACAGATGTAGGAGTCAGGAATGCCAGACTTGGGTTTAGACAACAAGAAGAAACACATATCATGGAAAATATACTCTACTGTGATTTGCTGCGTAGGGGCTTCGACGTGGATGTCGGTGTAGTTGAACAGAACATAAAAACCATGGATGGTAAAAAACTCAGGAAACAACTTGAAGTCGACTTTATCATCAATCGCGGTAGTAAGCGATATTATATACAGTCTGCATTGACCGTAGCTGACCCTAGGAAAAGGGAACAGGAAATAGCTTCTCTAATAAGAATTCCGGACTCCTTCAGTAAGATAGTAGTTGTACGTGACTACATCAAGCACTGGAGGGATGATAATGGAATCCTCTATGTAGGAATTGAGCAGTTCTTGCTTGACGAGAACATGATAGACCTGTGAGCATGTACATAGCAAGGTCACAGGTCTGATTTTGTAGAATCTAAGGGTGCTAATACTACCATCCAGGATTCCTTGCAATCTGATTCGAAACTGGACTGTAATCGAATAATCAGGTGAGTAATGGCTCTCTCTTCTCATGCAATGCATGTATATTGCAGTCAACAAGTATTAAATCAGTCATGTACTTAGTTGTCGATGAAGAAGATTCTAGACGAGGAAAAAATGCGGATTCCGCAAAAATTCTTCGAGCTCTGCTGTAGATATCATCCTTTTATACCATGGTCTTGATCTTCGTCTTGTAGATCTTCCAAAAGAAGTAGAGGGTCAAACTGAAGGATGCTATCTCGGCGATGAAGAACGAATACCACAGCGCATCGAGTCCTACAAATCTTCCCAGAAGATAGGCTGCTGGAAGCAGGAATACCAGCTGTCGTGTTACCGAGTTGATCATAGACAGGTATCCATAGCCCATTCCCTGGAAGAGTGCGATCAGGACAATACTGACTCCTGCCAAAGTGAATCCCAAGCTGATGCGTTGCATTGCAACTATACCGATCTCAACCATCTCCGGTGTTGCATTGAACCAGCTCAGTAATATATGGGGGAACAGGATAAACAGGGCAGTACCAATCCCCATGATGGTAACAGCAACGATCAAACCCACCTTGATGGTGGCTGTTATCCGTTTTGGCTTTCTCGCTCCATAGTTGTATCCGATCACTGGTATCATACCGGTGTTCAAACCAAATACTGGCATGAATATGAACGATTGCAAGCGGAAATAGATACCAAAAACCGCCACGGCCGATGTTGAGAAACCAATAAGGATCTTGTTCAAGCTGGTTATCAGGATGGTTCCGATCGCTTGCATGATGATGGTGGGGATGCCAACTGCATAGA
>NZ_JAEKNT010000344.1 GCF_016406725.1 Sphaerochaeta sp. S2
CTTTCAACCTCACTGGGTAGTCGATGTGCCCAGGAGATCATGAAGGACAAGTGGGGAAATATGATGGCAGTCCAGGACAACAAGATTGTGACCGTTCCTCTGGAGAAAGTCGCAGGTCCTGTCAAATATATTCCCAAGGACCACTACCTGATCACCTGTGCAAAGGATATCGGGGTGTGCTTGGGTTCCTGAGGGCCATAAGAGACTACACGGCTTATGTGCAAAGACGAGACTCAGTAAGGTTGTCTCCTGGTAATTTGAGAGTTGGATGTTCAGGTTATGAATCGATGTTGCTCTCAAGAAAAAATGTACATAGTATAATTAATCTCCCATATGAATACCTTCTATGGGAGATTAGCTATATCCGTGGGAGATTATCCCAAAGAAAAGCAGCAGGCAGCCAGCGATAAGCTACCACTATCGGTGTATTGCAATAAAACTTGAATGAGCTATGACGATACGAATGGGAGATCTGGCTGAAGAATAGTTTTGGACTGTGCATCCTTTCTTTCACGTATAACGTCATTCTCTGTGATCTTGCTGCAGAGCAGGGGAGAAAATGCATCATAGTTTTGTCGGTTTTGGAGAAGTGCTTCCCTGCTGAAAGAGGCATAACAGTATTTGCATCCATGCATGCAGGTGTTGTACAGGCCTATATCTACACTTGGTACACAACCGCAATTTTTTCTTTGGTTGGTATCTTTCTTAAGGTGAAGAGGTTTTCCAGAGATTCGAGAAATCAGGGCATCATCAATGCATTTCCCATGGCTGATACCATAGGTTGATAGATCTATGGCTTCTGCACAGGTTTCGAGGGTAATGCCTTTTTCTCTTGCAATGGCAGAAAACGCTCTTGCAATTGTATGCATTTCATTGAAATCTGGTTCTCGGTACCCCAAGGATCTCATTGCACTAAACGTTCTTTTAGGAAAATCGATGAAACTGATAACACAACGCTGGGTTGCATCCTTCAGTTTTTCTGCAAGGGTGGCAAAATGCTGAATATGAAATGACACCGTATACTTGTCAGTGAGAAGGATTGGATCATATCTCCAAATCACACGTTCTTTGCCGATTTTCTCAGAGAGCTGCATGAAAGTATCAACCAACGATACGTGTTTGATTGCCAGTCCAGGTTCTACATCAGCTTCATAGGCATTGAGCGTAAAGTGGAAATAGTAATGATACGCTTCAAGTTCGTTCAGTCTCACCATGAGTGGGGCAGGGTTCTTTGTCCAGAAGACAATACAATCAATGAGTTCAGGAGACAAATCTATCTTACTGACCTGTCTTGGATTGATGGGATTTCTGGTAAAGACATATCGTTCCTTGATTCTATTCAGGAACCAATCTGCATAAAATGCTGGAATATCGGTTCTTCTGCTTGCACTGAGTATCATACTTCGTCTACCGTACTCTTACTTTTGGGATAACGCAAGAATTCAGTTTATCTATGTACAAATGCTATTTGATGTGGTTTCTGATGGAAGTCCGGCAAACCTGGAGACAAGAAAAAACCCACACCGTATAGTGTGGGCTATTCAATTCTTTATTGTGTAAGTGTTTCTTATCTAGAGCGCCCTACGGGAGTCGAACCCGCTTCTTCAGCTTGGAAGGCTGAGGTAATACCATTATACGAAAGGCGCTTGCTCTGTATCAATGTATATAAAACATTCTGGAATTTCCGTCAAGTACCTCCAGTTGACAGAGGGAGCACCTCCAGTTGACAGAGGGAGCACAACACTGATACAAGTATCATAGAAACAGTTAAGCGAGGATTAAAAGCGTGGGACAACGTGGAGAAGTGTATTCAACAAGACTTGTTAAAAATGACAGGACTTATTTCTTTAATGTAAAAGAGAACATCTATGGGGACATGTTCCTCAATATGGTGGAAAGCAAAGGTACTCCTGACAGTGAGCGGTTCATTAGACAATCGATTATCGTCTACCAAGAAGATTTGGGAGAATTTTTGAAAGAACTGCAGAAATCCTTGGATTTCATTAAGCAGAACGCAAAAAAAGACTAATAGAGGGCAGCCGATAGGCTGCCTTTTTCATCTCCCTAGAAGAGTGACTGCTGCTCCTCCTGTTTTCTTGAGCCCTCCTGCTTGATGGAGAATGTCTTCCGATGAATGGGAGAGAGCCCATAGAGCAGACAAGCCTCCCTATGCTCCTTGGTAGGGTAGCCCTTATGCTTTGCGAAATGGTAGATCGGCCACTTTGCATCACAGAGCACCATGAAGCGGTCACGTTGGTTCTTTGCCAAGATGGAGGCTGCCATGATCTCAGGGATCGTGGCATCTCCCTTTATGATTGCCTGTACCGTACAATCAAGATCTGGTCTCTGGTTTCCGTCAACGAGTGCTGTATCGACTGAAATGTGTGCTTTTACTTTCTCGTAGGCTCGTTTCATGGCAAGCAAGGAAGCTTGGAGAATATTGATCTTGTCAATTTCTTGTGCAGTTACACTGGCAACTGCCCAGGCAAGAGACTGTTCCTTGATGATGATTTCAGCCTCTAGGCGTTGTTTTTCGGAAAGTTGCTTTGAGTCCCCGAGGATTTCAATGGGAAAATCTGGTGGAAGTACCACCGCAGCTGCCACAACAGGACCAGCCAATGGACCTCGCCCAGCTTCATCCAAGCCACAGACAACTCCCTTCTCATCGTTCAGATTGAACAGCATCGGTTCCACACATCACCTCCTACTTTTTCCCAAAGCCAACTTATGCTATAATCGCACGGAATACTGCGTCAAGCAAAAAGAGGGTGTAATTTGTTTCTAAAAAGCTTGGAACTATATGGCTTCAAATCTTTTCCAGATAAGGTCAGCTTGGATTTTGCCGATGGAATCACCAGTTTGCTCGGTCCCAATGGATGTGGTAAGAGCAATATTGTCGATGCCATCAAGTGGGTATTGGGAGAACAATCCACCAAGACCCTGCGTGCTGGGAAGATGGAGGACGTCATATTCAATGGAACAGACAATCGTAAACCCCTCCAGGTTGCAGAAGTTTCCCTGGTAATCTCTAATGAAGAACATCATCTTCCTCTTGATGCACCAGAAGTGGAGATCAGACGAAGAATATTCCGCACAGGGGAAAGCGAGTACTACCTTAACAAGAACCGAGTCTTGCTCAAGAATATCAAAGAACTTTTCTTTGACACTGGAGTCGGCAAGAGCGCCTATTCCATTCTGGAACAGGGCAAAATTGACCAAATCCTCTCATCAAAACCTGAAGACCGACGATATATCTTTGAAGAAGCCGCCGGAATAAGTCGTTTCAAAGTCCAGAGCCAGGAGGCAGAACGTAAACTTGCACGAACTGATGAGAACATCATGCAAGTGGAAACCATCCTCAAGGAAGTGAAGCGAACATACGAGACCAAGAAGAATCAGGCATCGAAAGCAATCAGCTACCGAGAGCTCAAGACTGAACAGTTCTCTTTGGAAGTCGATGTGCAGTTGTCAACGCTTAAATCTTTTCTCCTGCTCAGAGAGAATAAAATTGAGCAGAAACAGCGCTCAGAGGAAGCTTATGCTGCGCAGAGAGGTTCCCTTACAGAGTTTGACCAGGAAATTGAACAGCTCCAGGAAGAGCTTCGTGCCCTTGGTTCACAGCGAATCAGCAAGCAGACTGAACTGCAAAGGCTGGATGAGGCGACCAAAGGTAGGTCGGACAAACTTGACCTTCTGACCCAACGATTCCGTGATTTCCTCCAGCAAAAAGATCAGGCTGGTGCAAGAGCAGAACTGATTCAGGAACACATCGAACGAGATACCGAGGAAATTGACCAGAAGCTCACCGATATCGCTACCCTTGATGAGTCAATTGAAC
>NZ_JAEKNT010000345.1 GCF_016406725.1 Sphaerochaeta sp. S2
GTACTCCCACTGACCGAACTTCAGGGCAATCTTATAGAGGAATGGGGTAAGGAAGATCAACAAGAGAATTGAAATCAGTGTACCTACAAACGAGGCCACAATACCAACTCCGATAGCTTGTCCACCATGTCCTTGTTTGGCTAAAACGAACCCATCCAAGGCTGTCGCTGCCGCCGATGGTGTTCCAGGGATATTGATCATAATTGCCGAATAACAACCACCCATAACAGCTCCAACGTAGACTCCGAGGAGGAAGGCTACAGCGGTAGCAAGCTGCATTGAGTAGGTAAGGTTGATCAGCAGGGCGAGGGCCATGGTAGCGGTCAGTCCTGGAACTGCTCCAACCACGATACCGGCCACGGTTGCAATCATTGTAACAAATACCTGTGGATATCCGAACGCCTGTGCTGCTGCGGATCCGAACAGGGCAAATTGCTGTGCAAATGCTTCAAACATAGGTGCTCCCACCTCTATGGAAGAGGAATTTTAAAGACATACTGGAAAATAGCGCTGATTAGTAACGCTGAAAGGACTGAAATAATGATATTCTTCAACCAGGTTGTAGATTTCAGATACCAGAAGGTAACAACCAGATAGAGGAAGGTGGCTATTGCAAAATGGATTCTACCAATCAAACCATAGATATATACCACCATGAAGAATGAGAGAATGACTACGCGTTTTGATTCGGGGTTGAGGAACAAAGCAATCAGGCTGTCCTTTCGGAATGTAGCTTTTGTTGCTGCTACACTTCCCCCTCGAATTGATCCCACAAACATGACGATTCCGAACAGACAGAATATGATTCCCAGAATGAACGGGAAGAATCCTGGTGCATCGAGAAAACTGTTGAATACCTTCATTCCCAAGGACTCAACAATAAGATAGATTCCGAATGCCAACAGGAGTACACCCATGATGAGATCGGAAGCAGTTGTTTTCTTTATTTGGCTCATGCAACTATCCTTTTCCTAATAATTTCGGGAGATGGGTAGCCCATCCCCCGAAGCAAGACATATTATTTGATGTTCTGCTTAGCCACGTCCCAGTCAAAGTCTGCAAGCTTGGGAATACCAAACTCAGCTGGACTCTTAACGGTGGACCCGACATTGTGCAAGGTCCAAGCATATCCAGCTTCCTGGATGGCAAGGAACTTGTCAGCATCTTCGCCAGCATACCCAGCAAGGACCAATCCCTGCTCTCTTGCATAGTCAACGATCTCCGGCTGCTCTACTGCCCAGTAGAATGCCTCAGTCAGACCATCAAGAATGTTCTGAGGGACATCACGTGGGATCAAGAGAGGCCAAGTCTCACTGAGCAAGGGGATATTCTCTGCATTGTCCTGCACCTTCATGATGGAGGGAATGTTGAGTCCGAAGTCAGTGTAGTCTTTGGTATCAGTGATGGCGAGGGCACGAAGCTGTCCAGCCTTGATGAAGTCGATCAAGGAAGAGAAAGTACCCATGGCAATCTCTGCATCTCCTGCAATGACATTGATACCAGCCTGACGGCAGGAACCAGCGGTCATGTAGTTAGGAGTATCGATACCACCAACTTCACGAATAGCCTCGAAAAGTACGTGGGGACCAACACCAAAGCCGCTGATTGCCATGTTCTGCTTGCCGCTATTGAGGTAAGCCACTGCATCAGCATAGGTCTTGATGTCAGAATCTGCAGCAACAACAAGAGCAGCTGCACCCATGTAGGGGTGGAAGGAAGCCCAGTCAGCCCAGTAGGTGTCACTGGTGCCCATTACGCGGAATCCAGAGATCGGACCACTACCGGTTGCGAACAGACTGTAACCATCATGCTTCTTGCTGTACATTACAGTATTAGCAGCAACTGCGGATGCAGCACCTTCCTGGTTGACCACATTGATGGTTTCCCCAAGATACTCTTCCATCTTTGCGATAACCGGGCGAACAGCGGTATCAGTACCACCACCGGCTCCGAAGCCGACATATACTAC